>JAZNTC010000165.1:0-6581 GCA_045591605.1 Acutalibacteraceae bacterium
ACATGGCTACGATCCGACTTACGCGGCACCTTTGAAGCGGAATATGAAGCCGCCCGTGCGCTGGAATTGTCCGATCGGGAGATCACCTTGTGGGGCGGCGATATTGACCCTGCGTGCGTGCGCTTAACAGAGGAAAACGCCCAAAAAGCAGGGGTGGGGGACTGTCTGTTCACCGACCTTGCCGACGTGAAGAATTTTAAGCCGCGCGGTGACAGCGGCTTGGTGCTGTGCAATCCGCCCTATGGCGAGCGGTTGCTCGACCGCACGGCCGCCGAAGAATTGTACCGCGTGATGGGACAGGTGTTTGTGCCCAAAGCCGGGTGGAGTTACGGCATCATCACGGCAGACGAAACCTTCGAAGAATGGTTCGGTCGTCCGGCCGATAAGCGCCGCAAACTTTATAACGGCATGCTGAAATGCCAGTTGTATATGTATTTTTCACCCAAGAAGGGATGATAAAAATGAAGCACGTATTCATCGTCAACCCTGCCGCAGGGAAAAAGTCGCCTGCCATGGCGCTGGTTCCGCGCATTCGCGAAGTATGTGAAGCGCACGGATGCCGCTATGACATTTTGGAAACCACCGCGCCGCTTGCGGCGGTGTCGCTGTGCCGTGAGGCGATCCGCACGGCAGATGAAACGGTGCGGTTGTATGCTTGCGGCGGTGACGGTACGTTGCTGGAAGTGATGACCGCCATTGAGCCGGGCAGCGATACCGAACTCGCCCACATTCCGTGTGGGTCGGGTAACGATTTCGTGCGGATGCTGGGCGGTGCACAACCGTATCTCGACTTGGATGCCATGGTGACGGCGGATGCCTATCCCATCGACGGCATTTTGTGTACATACGGCGATGGCGGGGCGCGCCGCTCGCTCAACGTCGCGGCGACGGGCATGGATGCCTACGTGGCGTATCATATGGCAAAATTTAAAAAGTGGCCGTTGGTCAGCGGATCGATGGCGTACAATCTGGCACTGGTCAAGGTGTTTTTCGGTCGCTTGGGCTGTCAGTTGACCATTGAGATGGAAACGGCGGACGGCATCCTCACACAAGAAGGGCGCTATCTGTTTGCGCTGTGCGCCAACGGGGAATACTACGGTGGCGGTTTTCACGGCGTTCCCACCGCCGTGCCGAACGACGGCACGTTGGACTTTGTGCTGGTGGACAAATTGCCGCGCTCTCGCATTTTGCAGTTGTTGCCGAAATATAAAAAGGGAACGCACAAAGGGGAAAACGGGGTGCACTTTTATCGCGGCACAACCATTCGCGTGCAGGCCGACCGTGTGATGCCCGTGACATTGGACGGCGAATGTGTGATGACCGATCACTTCTGTGCCACGGTGCAACCGAATGCCTATCGCTTCGTGATGCCGTCCGTGGTGGCGGCCGCGCACCGCACAGCCGAAACGGTGTGATCAAACGACCGAGGAAATGCTCCTCGGTCGTTTTTGCATAATTCGTGTAGCAAAAGTGCCAACTATTCAAAAAGCGGGGTATAATATATGGGAAAATGCAAATATTTTTGCAATTATTAAAAAAAGAACTTGCAAAACGGCACAGTTTGTAATACAATGTATCAAGGCGTTTGGAAAGGAAGGGTATCCCTATGGCAACGAACACACAACGATTGGAAGAATTGACCGCGCAGTACGAAGCGTATTGTGCGCGCGGTTTGGCTTTGGATATGTCGCGCGGCAAACCGGGTCCCGAACAGTTGGAACTCACCGCTGCGATGTTGGATACGGTGAACAGCACGAGCGAAGCGAAAGCAGAGGACGGTACCGATACCCGTAACTACGGCGGTCTCACCGGCATTCCCGAAGCGCGTCGCCTGTTTGCGGACGTGTTGGGTGTGTCGGCGGATCACGTGATCGTGGGCGGCAACTCCAGCCTCAATTTGATGTTCGATTACATCGCCAATGCCTATGCCACAGGTGTGGCAGGGTGTGAGCCGTGGTGTCGTCAGGGGGCGGTGAAGTTTTTGTGCCCTGTTCCGGGATACGACCGTCATTTTTCCATCACCGAATATTTCGGCATTGAAATGATCCGCGTGCCGATGAACGAAAACGGTCCCGATATGGACGTGGTGGAAGAGCTTATCCGTGACGAAGCGGTTAAGGGTATGTGGTGTGTGCCGATGTATTCCAATCCCGGCGGCATCACCTATGCCGATGACACCGTGCGCCGCTTGGGCGCCATGAAACCGGCGGCAAAGGATTTCCGCCTGATGTGGGATAACGCGTACGGCGTGCATCACCTGTCGGAGACGCACGATCGCCTGCTCAACATCTTTGACGAAGCGCAAAAGCACGGCAACGAGGAGATGGTGGTGGCGTTCACCTCCACCTCCAAGATCAGTTTTCCCGGTGCCGGTGTGGCGGTGATGGCGGCGATGGGGAAGACCTACAAAGATATTATCCGCCGTTTATCGATGCAGACCATCGGTTACGACAAACTCAATATGTTGCGCCACGTGCGTTATTTCAAGGATGCAAACGGCATTGCGGAGCACATGAAGTTGCACGCGGCGATTCTGCGCCCGAAATTCGACGTGGTGCTGAACACGTTGGAAGAGCATTTGGGCGGCAAGGGTATGGCGCGTTGGCACCGTCCCACGGGCGGCTATTTCGTGAGTGTGGATGTGCCGGGCTGTGCCACCGAGATCATCCGCTTGTTGCGTGAAGCCGGTGTGAAGATGACCGAGGCAGGCGCTCCGTTCCCGTATCATCACGATCCCGACGATATGACCATTCGCATTGCACCGACCTATCCGTCGGTGGCGGAATTGCAGGAGGCCATGAACCTGTTTTGCATTTGCACCGAGATGGCGGTGCTCAAAAAATCGGTGTAATGATAAAAAACAGCGTTTAAATTTGGCAAAAGCATAGAATTTCGAAAGAAACGCCCGGAAATGTTGACATTTTCGGGCGTTAGTTATATAATAAATCTATTAGCGCGGACTTCGCGCAATAAATATTGGAGGAACTACCGATGAAGCGCACAGCAAAACCCATTTTCTTCATTGTGGCGCTGGTGATCTTCGCGTTAGCGTACACGTCTATTTTCGGCGTGCACACCTATTTCGGCGATCGTCAGGACACGGTGATCCGCGGTGCTTCGGAGATTCGATTCGGCATCGATATCCGTGGCGGTGTGGACGCAACTTTTGGTGCCAAGGATGCAAACATTCAGGTGACTGCAGAACAGTTGGACGGTGTGAAGGCCGTCATTGAGGAACGTTTGGTTCACAAAAACATAACAGACTATGAGATTTACGCCGACACCGCCAACAAGCAGGTGGTCGTGCGTTTCCCGTGGGAGGCGGATGAGAGCGACTACGATCCGACCGAAGCGTTGGCTGAGATCGGTCAGACGGCTCAGTTGGCATTCCACATTGGCGATGCCACCGATTCCGCTACCGGCAAACCCACCGGCGACTTGGTGCTGACGGGTAACGATGTGCAGAACGCACGTGCCGGACAAGATCCCGAATCGGGCGAATACGTGGTGGAACTGACGCTGAAAGAGTCGGGCAAGAAGGCGTTTGCCGATGCCACTCAGAAGCAGTATAACAACAATAAGGGCAAGATCTCCATCTGGCTCGATGATCAGATGATTTCTGCGCCGAACGTGCAGGCGGTCATCACCAACGGCGAAGCGGTCATTTCAGGCAGTTTCGAAACGATGGCGGATGCACAGGATCTCGCCAACCTCATCACCTCGGGTGCTCTTCCGTTTGAACTGGAAGTGAAGAGCAGCGGCACCATCAACCCCACGATGGGTGTGAAGGCGCTGGATGCCATGGTGATTGCGGCGGCGATCGCGTTTGTGCTGGTTGCAATCTTGATGCTGGTGTACTACCGTGTGCCCGGCTTCGTGGCGGTCATTGCTCTGCTCGGTCAGGTGGCAGGCTCGGTCGCGGCCGTGTCGGGTTACTTCGGGGTGTTCAACAGCTTTACCCTCACCTTGCCCGGTATTGCCGGTATCATCCTCTCCATCGGTATGGGCGTGGATGCCAATGTCATTACGGCGGAGCGTATTAAAGAAGAACTCCGCGCAGGCAAGACCATCGACGGTGCAATCCGTTCGGGTTCGAAGGAATCCTTCTGGGCGATCTTCGACGGTAACATCACCGTTATCATTGTGGCGGCCGTGTTAATGGGCGTGTTCGGTCCGTCCGACAGCGTGTTCGGCTGGTTGCTCAGCCCCGTGATGCGCTGGTTCCCTGTGGCTACCACCGGTGCGGTGTACTCCTTTGGTTACACCTTGCTCGTTGGTATCGTGTTCAACTTCATCATGGGTATGACCGCATCGCGCTTGATGTTGTCCTCGCTTTCGCGCCAGAAGTGGCTGCGTAAACCCTGGCTGTACGGAGGTGAGCGATAATGAAAAAGGAAATGAATTTTATCGCTATGCGTAAAACGGCCGTGATCGTGTCGCTTTGCATCTTTGCGGTGGGCATTCTGTTCAACATTATTTTCGGTACGGGCATGGACGTCTCTTTTAGTGGCGGCACCTTGATCCGTTACAGTTACACCGGTGAACCCAATATGGATGCCGTGACCTCTGCGGTGCAGGATGTTCTGGGCAACACGGCGGAAGTCACCGTTGAAAACGTGGATAACACCGACGTGATCAGCGTGACCTTGCCCAGCGAGATCTCTCTCCAAAATCAGACCGATTTGGAAACGCGTTTGGAAAAAGACTTTGCCGCCCACACCTTGAAACAGGTGGAATCCAAGACACTGTCCGCCCCGATGGGCCATCAGTTCTTTGTGAAGTGCTTGGTGGCGGTGGCGTTGGCCGCGCTGTTCCTGCTCGTGTACGTCGGTTTCCGTTTCCGCCGCATCGGCGGTATCTCGGCAGGTCTCTTCGCCCTGCTCGCACTGGTGCACGATCTGCTCATCTGCTATTTCGTGTTCGTAATCTTCCGTATCGACATCGATGACAACTTTGTTGCCGTGATGCTGACCATCCTCGGTTACTCGCTCAACGATACCATCGTTATCTTTGACCGTGTCCGTGAAAACCGTCGCCGTCATAAGAATATGCCGATCGGCGACGTGGTCAATCTCAGTATCAACCAGTCTTTCACCCGTACCCTTATCACCGCCATCGCGGTGTTCTTGGCAATCGCGGTCGTGGTGGTTGTGGCACTTGTCATGCGCATCGACTCCATCATGAGCTTCGCGCTGCCGATGATGTTCGGTGTTGTCTCCGGCTTCTACTCCTCTGTGTTCCTCAGCGCACCGCTGTGGGCCTTGTGGAAATCGAGAAAAGTGGAAAAAGCGTAAATCCTATATCCCACCTTGCAGTCGCAAGGTGGGATTCTTTTTTCGCACTTGCAAATGCCCCTTGAATTTGGTATCATATAGGCGAAAGGCGGTGATGACATGGCGCAATCCACACTGACCACATCGGTGCAATATCTGAAAGGCGTGGGGGAGAAGATGGCGGCGCACTTTGCACGACTGCACATCCACACGTTGGAGGATCTGTTGCGCCATTTTCCGCGCGCCTATGAAGATTGGTCGCAAACGGTGAGAATCGCGGATGCACCGCGCGGCGAAACGTGTTGTGTGCGCGCCACCGTGTTGACCGACGTGCAAACTCACCCCATTCGCAAGGGGATGACGTTGTTTAAATTCACCGTGAGCGACGGACAAAGAGGCATGCAGGTGACCTTGTTCAATAACAAATATCTCGCCGCCCGTATCAAACGCGGACGGGAATATCTGTTTTTCGGCACGGTGACCAACGGCTATGCACGGTATGAAATGTCTGCGCCGTTGGTGGAAGAAGCCACGGGCGGTGCGCGCATTCGCCCCATTTATCGGCAAACCGAAGGGCTCACCACGCGCACCATTGCCAAGGCGGTGGAACGCGCCTTGCCCGTGCTTGTCACCGAAGAGGACGTGTTGCCACCCGATATGCGGTTGCAATACGATCTGTGCACAGCAGGATATGCCTATCAAAACATCCATTGTCCGCAGGACCGCGATGCGCTGGCAAAGGCACGCCGCCGCTTGGTGTTTGAAGAACTGTTGCTGTTGCAACTGGGGTTGTTGCAGATGAAAGGACGCACCCGTGCGGTGGCAGGTACCCCCGTGATAACCGATGTGAGCGAGGCGTTTTGGAAACTGTTGCCCTTCACCCCCACGAGCGCACAGCGCCGCGCGGTGGCGGATTGTGTGCGTGATATGCAAGGGAACTCACCCATGAGCCGCTTGGTGCAAGGGGATGTGGGCAGCGGCAAAACGGCGGTGGCGGCCGCGGTGGCATACACCGTGATTCAAAACGGCGGTCAGGCGGCAATGATGGCACCCACCGAAATTTTGGCAGAACAACACGCGAAAACGCTTGAAAATCTGTTGAGTCCTGTCGGCATTCGTGTCGGTTTGCTCACGGGCAGTAAATCGGCCGCCGAGAAACGCGCGGTGCGGCAAGGGTTGGCGGACGGCACGTTGCCGTTGGTGGTGGGTACCCACGCATTGTTATCGGACGGGGTGGCGTTTTCCTGTCTTGGGTTGGTCATCACCGATGAACAGCACCAAGTCGGATCGTAGCCATGTCGTTCTGTG
>JAZNTC010000166.1:0-5146 GCA_045591605.1 Acutalibacteraceae bacterium
ACACGGTAGTCACGACCGGTGACAATGCCCACCAACCGACCGTTGGGCGTGCCGTCCTCGGTCACCGCCACGGTGGAGTGACCTGTTTCTTCTTTCAGCGCCACCACATCTGCCAACGTGTGTTCGGGCGAAACGTTGGAATCGCTCTTTACAAAGCCTGCTTTGTAACTCTTGGCGCGTTTCACCATAGCGGCTTCGTCCTCGACCGATTGCGAACCGTAAATGAAGGAAACACCGCCTTCGGTTGCGAGCGCCACCGCCAGACGATCGCCCGACACCGACTGCATAATGGCGGAGACCAGCGGAATGTTCATGGTGATTGCCGGCTCTTCCCCACGCTTGAACTTCACAAGCGGCGTTTTGAGCGACACGTTTGCCGGCACACATTCGCTGGAGGAATAGCCGGGAATCAACAGATATTCGTTAAAAGTGTGCGAGGGTTCATTGATAAAAGTAGCCATAGTTTCGTCTCCTTACATTACGCTTTGGTTTCGCAGTACAAACAGCGGTACACGCTGTTTTCACGGTCGGTCAATTTGAAGATGTGATCGAGCTCCTGCTCGGTGGAGGTGATGCAACGGGGGTTGCGGCAGTGAATCACGTTCACCAGCCGTTCGGGTTTGTCGATCGTCTTTTTTTCGATCAACTTGCCGTCCTTAATGATGTTCACCGTCACGCCGGGATCAACATAGCCGATCACGTCAAAGTTCAGCGGAATCGCCGCGTCCACTTTGATGATGTCTTTTTTGCCCAGTTTGCGGCTGTTGACGTTTTTGATGATCGCCACGGGGCAATCCACCTGCTCAAGATGCAGAAGTTCATACAGTCGCATACCGCGACCGGCGGTGATATGATCGATCACCGCACCGTTCACGATGGAATCGATGTTCATACCTTCGCCTCCTCGAGCAGTTTCAAGATCAGCGCCATGCGCATATATTTGCCGTTCAACACCTGCTTGAAATAGCAAGCACGGGGATCGTTGTCCACCGCCACACTGATCTCATTCACACGCGGCAGGGGGTGCATAATACACAGATCCGCTTTGGCATTTTGCAGTTTGCGCGGTTCCAACACGTAACTGTCCTTCAACCGCAGGTAATCCTCCTCGTTGAAGAAACGTTCGCGTTGCACACGGGTCATATACAAAATGTCCAGTTTGGGCATCACCGATTCGAGATCGGTGGTCTGCTCATAGGGAATGCTGTTCTTTTGCAGCACTTCCTTTTTGACATAACTCGGCAGTTTCAACTCGTCGGGAGAGATGAGCACCACCTTGATGTCGGTGTACCGCGACAGCGCGCCAATGAGCGAATGCACCGTGCGACCGAATTTCAAGTCGCCGCAGAAACCCACGGTGAGACCCGAAAAACGCCCTTTTTCACGGTAGATGGTGAGCAGGTCCGCCAACGTCTGGGTGGGGTGGCAATGACCGCCGTCCCCTGCGTTGATCACGGGCACCGAAGCGTTCATCGCCGCCACCAGCGGTGCGCCCTCTTTCGGGTGGCGCATGGCAATGATGTCGGCATAGCAACTAATGGTCTTTGCCGTGTCGGCAATGCTCTCCCCCTTGGCGGCGGAAGAACTGTTTGCCTCAGAAAAGCCAATCACGCTGCCGCCCAACTCCAACATCGCCGCTTCAAAACTCAAACGTGTGCGCGTGGAAGGTTCAAAGAACAAGGTGGCGAGCTTTTTGCCGCGGCAACGCGCGGCATAGGCTTCGGGATGCTCCATTATGTCGCAGGCAGTGGCGATCAGCTCATCCAGTTCTGCCGGCGTAAAGTCCACAATATCGATCAGACTTCTCATGCTTTTGCTCCGTTCACGGCAAGATAGTTCTTGATGCGTTGCACGTTTTCGGCATTCGCCGCATCCTCTTCCAGATATTCAATGATGTCGAACACGTCCCCCACCGAATACACGGGGAACCCGTATTCTTCACCGACTTCCGCCATGGCGGATTTTTCGGTCTGACCCTTTTCCTTGCGATCCACCATCACGAAGGTGGCCGCCACTTTCACGCCCTCCAGTTTGGAGAGGATCGCCATGCTTTCACGAATGGCGGTACCGGCGGTGATGACGTCTTCCACGATGACCACTTCTTCGCCTGCTTGCGGCTTGTAACCGACAAACACGCCGCCTTCGCCGTGATCCTTTTCTTCCTTACGGTTAAAGAAGAACGGCACGTCCAGCCCTTCTTTGGACAGCGCGCACGCCACCGACACAGCGATCGGAATACCTTTGTACGCAGGACCGTACAGCACGGTGCGGCGATTGCCGATCTTTTCAAAATACGCTTTGGCATAGAATTCGCCGAGTTTTGCGATCTGATCGCCCGTCTTGATATCGCCCGCATTGATGAAATACGGGATCTTACGACCGCTCTTTGCCGTGAAGTCGCCGAATTTCAGCACACCGGCACCTTCCAAAAATTCGATAAACTCTCTCTTGTAGGCTTCCATCGTCTGTATCTCCTCTTCAATAATCAATCACAGAATTCACGCACACAGCGTTCGTATGCCGCCACCGGATCGTCTGCCGCCGTAATGGGACGCCCCACCACGATGTAGTCCGAACCGATTTTCTTTGCTTCGGCAGGGGTCATGACGCGTTTTTGATCGCCGATGTCCCCATCTGCAAAGCGCACACCCGGCGTGATGGTGAGGAAATCCGCACCGCAGGTGTCGTGCACCTTGCCGGCTTCCAGCGGCGAGCAGACCACGCCGTCCAACCCTGCCTTTTTGGCATTGGCGGCATAGTGCATCACCACTTGATCGATCGGCTCGTGAATGAGCAGGTCACAACTCATGCTCTCTTGATCGGTGGAGGTGAGCTGGGTCACCGCAATCAGCAGAGGACGCGTGCCGTCGGGACGGGTGAGCCCTTCCACCGCGGCTTCCATCATGCGCACCGTGCCGCCTGCGTGCAGGTTGGTTATATCCACATCCAAACCGGACAGAACGCTCATCGCCTTCTTCACCGTGTTGGGGATGTCGTGCAGTTTCAGATCCAAAAAGATCTTGTGACCGCGCTTTTTGATTTCGCGCACGATGGACGGACCTTCGGCATAAAACAGTTCCATACCGATCTTCACAAACGGCTTGCGCCCCGTGAATTTGTCCAAAAATACAAATACCTGTTCGGCACTCGCGAAATCGCATGCCACAATAACGTCCTTACCCATTACGTCTCTCTCCTCTTTATGTCAATGCGAATTACTTACAAAACCGCTGGGCCCACAGCGCCGCGTGAGACACCCATTGCGCAAACGCCGCATCGTTATAGTACGCTTGCCCCAAGTCGGTCACTTCGTTGGCGAGCGCCATTCCGTGCGGACCAAAGGGATAAATATGCGTTTCAAAGGGTACGCCTGCTTCGGCATAGGCTTGCGACATCGCCAATGTGTTGCCGATATGGACCTGCTCATCGTCTGCTGTGTGTGCCATAAATGCGGGCACGCTGTCGGCATCCACGTGCTTTTCCAGCGAGGTGGCCGCCAGTTGCTCTTCGGTCGGTGTGTCGGTGCACCACAGGTTTTGGAAGGTCGTGGTGTGCCAGCACGAAGAGATCACGGGATAGACCAGCATCACGCCCGTCGGCTTGTTCGCGCCGTAGGGACGACCCGTTGCCTCCGTGATGGCAGGCAACTTCCACAACGTACCTGCCGAAGCCGCCAAATGTCCGCCTGCCGAAAACCCGACCACAAACAACGCATCGGGATCGATGTGATAGCGGTCCGCGTTGTCGCGGATGTGTCCGATCGCTTGTGCCACCTCGATCAACTGGGCAGGAAACGGCTTCTTGCGCTCCACGGTGTAGTGCAACACAAACGCGTTGTACCCGTGCGGCATAAATGCCTGGGCGATCGGCTCACCTTCACGGTCGGAACACACATTAAAGTATCCGCCGCCGGGCAACACGAGCAATGCCTTGCGGCGGTGTTCCCCCACTTGATCGGCCACATAGGTTTCCAGATAAACCTGCTCATCTTCAGAAGAGAGCATCACTTTTTCAAACAGCATATCGTTCCCTCCATTATGCCTTGCCGATGATATCGGACAAGGAGTCAATACCGTATTGCTTCATGGCGCGCGGCAGATCGGCGATGATGTCGCGGCAAGCATAAGGATCCACCAAGTTGGCGGCACCCACTTCCACCGCGGTCGCACCGGCGAGCATCATTTCGATCACGTCCTCTGCCGAGCTGACACCGCCCATACCCACCACGGGAATGTTCACCGCGTGCGCTACTTGATATACCATGCGCACCGCCACCGGGAAGATGGCCGGACCGGAAAAACCGCCCATTTTGTTGGCGATCACCGGTTTTTTGGTGCGCAGATCAATGCGCATACCGAGCAAGGTGTTGATCAGACTGATGCCGTCTGCCCCTGCTTCTTCACACGCACGGGCGATGGACACGATGTCGGTCACATTGGGGGACAGTTTCACGATCACGGGTTTGGTGGTGACCGCTTTCACGGCACGCACCACTTCGGCCGCCGCCGCAGGGTCGGTGCCGAAACTCATGCCGCCGCCGTGCACGTTGGGGCAACTGACGTTGACTTCCAACCAGCCGACCTGCTCCTCCTTGTCCAACCGTGCGCAGGTGTAGGCATAATCCTCCACCGCAAAACCGCTGACGTTCGCCATCACTTTCTTGTGAAAGCATTTGGCAAGGCGCGGCAGTTCTTCGGAAATCACTTTGTCGACACCCGGATTTTGCAAGCCGACCGCATTGATCATGCCTGCCTCACACTCCGCAATGCGCGGCGTGGGGTTGCCGAAACGGGGATCTTTGGTTGTCCCCTTGAACGAGAAGGTGCCGAGCAGATTGATGTCGTACAGTTCGGCAAATTCGTAGCCGAAGCCAAACGTGCCGCTGGCAGGGATCACGGGATTATCCAGCGTGATACCGCACAGGTTCACACTCAAATTTCCCACAGGATCTCCCCCTTTCTCAACACGGGACCTTCTTTGCAGATGCGTTTATAGCCCGTAACGGTCTTGCACGAGCAACCCATACACGCACCGAAACCGCACCCCATACGCTCTTCAAAACTGAACTGACCGTCGGTCACAGTGGCTTTGAACAGCGCTTTGAGCATCGGCTCGGGACCGCAGGTGTAGAAGTGGGTGTAGTCCA
>JAZNTC010000167.1:0-2542 GCA_045591605.1 Acutalibacteraceae bacterium
GGTGTCGAAATCCTCCAAGGGATCGCGCCCTTCGCTGCCGGCCACGTCCACCACGTGCACCAGCAGGCGGCACCGCTCCACATGGCGCAGGAAATCATGACCTAAACCTACCCCCTCGGATGCGCCCTCGATGATACCGGGGATGTCCGCCATCACGAAAGACACGCCTTCGGTGACACGCACCACACCCAGCACGGGCGACAGGGTGGTGAAATGGTAATCGGCAATGGCGGGTTTCGCCTCACTCACCACCGACACCAGGGTGGATTTGCCCACGTTGGGGAAGCCGACCAAGCCGACGTCAGCGAGTAATTTCAGTTCCAGGCGCAGTTCGGGTGCTTCGCCCGGGATGCCGGGTTTGGAAAAGCGAGGGGTCTGCCGCGTGGGGGTGGCGAAGTGGGCGTTACCCCAGCCGCCGCGACCGCCGCGCGCGGCGATGAAGGGCTCGTCCCCCGACATGTCCGCCATCAAGCGACCATTGGCATTGTCGTAGATCAACGTGCCGCGCGGCACTTTGATCACGAGATCCGCACCGGCTTTGCCGAAGCAACGCTTGGCACCGCCGTTTTGCCCGTGTTCCGCCGCATATTTGCGCTTATAACGGAAATCCGCCAGCGTGTTGCAGTTATCCTCCGCCACAAAGACGATGTTACCGCCGCGACCGCCGTCACCGCCATCGGGACCGCCGGACGCCACGTACTTTTCGCGGTGGAAGGACACGGCACCGTTGCCGCCGTTACCTGCGCGCACTTGAATGATCGCCTTATCAATAAACATTTCGTATCCCTTCTTTCGCAAAAAAAGCGGGAGTGCCGCCAGAGCTGCACTCCCGTTTTGAGCCTTACTGCTCGACCGCGTACACGCTGACGCGCTTGCGATCCTTGCCCACGCGCTCGAAACGCACGGTGCCGTCCGTCAAAGCGAACAGCGTGTCGTCCGAACCGATGCCGACGTTGTTGCCGGGATGAATGTGGGTGCCGCGCTGACGGACCAGAATGTTGCCCGCGAGCACAAACTGACCGTCCGCACGCTTGACGCCGAGACGCTTGGACTCGGAGTCGCGGCCGTTTTTGGTGGAGCCAACGCCCTTCTTATGAGCAAAAAGCTGAATGTTCAGTTTCAACATAACAGTTGACCTTCCTTTCCTTGTGATGGGACTCTCTCAAACGTTTACGGAGTCCACGTTGAGTCGCTTGGGATATTGCTGTTGCAGTTCGTTCAAATGCAACCGCAAGCCTTCCAGCACGTCCGCCGCACGGTGTGCACCGTCGGGTTCGGTTAACAGGAAGAAGTACCCGTCCTCCACTTGTGTGTTGGCAGTTACGCCGCACACGTCGGTGACGGTGTTGGCAGCCATGTAAACTGCCGAGGAGATCGCCGCACACACGATGTCGCTTCCTGCTTTGCCGCCTGCGTGCCCTTCCATGCGGAAACCGCACAGGGCATCGCCGCGATAAAGCATCTCCACGTGCACCATAGTGACTTACGCCTCCGTTGTCTCCGCCACCTCGGCCTTGGGAGCGCGAGGAGCACGGGCGTGGATCGCACCAATCTGCACCTTGGTGTAGGGCTGACGGTGACCCTTGCGACGCATATAGCCCTTCTTGGGCTTGTAGGTCAGAATGTTGATCTTCTTGCCTTTGCCGTTCTTCAAAACGGTGGCATCGACACTCGCGCCCTTGATGTAGGGAGCGCCGACTTTGAGATCCTTGTCGTTGTGGAGGGCGATCACGCGATCAAACTTGATCTCGTCGCTCTCCGCGGCGTCCAGCTTTTCAATGAACAGGATGTCGCCCGTGTTCACTTTGTACTGCTTGCCGCCGGTTTCGATGATTGCGTACATAGATATACCTGCCTTTATCAGTCTCGCTGTTGCGGGCGGCGTTTTAAGGCGCACTTAATAGAGCCCGTTTCATGCGGCAACAGCCAGTATATCACGGATATGCGCGCTTGTCAACGCTTTTTTTAAAAAAACAAAAAAACAACTGCGGAAATCCCACAGTTGTTTCTTTTTTATACATACGTTTTGTATGTTTGCCGAATTATTCGGCTTCCGGAGCACTCACCGGGCACGCATCTGCACAAGAGCCGCAATCGATGCAAGCATCCGCATCGATGACATAGATGCCATCGCCCTCCGAAATAGCGGAAACGGGGCAAGCATCCGCGCACGCGCCGCAAGCAATGCAAGCGTCACTAATTTTGTAAGCCATGAGTCGCACCTCCCTCTTCTTGTCACTCACGTGCCCACACGATAACCGTTCGGGCTGTATTCAGTATAGCATACTTTTCAAAAAATGCAAGAAAATTTTTTTGGAAGGATTTTTGCAACGTTTTTTCAACCTTTTGAAAAAAAGACTTGCATTTTCCGAAACTATGGTGTATAATCGGTACTGTTCCACACGCCGGTGTGATGGAATTGGCAGACGTAGTGGACTCAAAATCCACCGGTGGCGACACCGTGCCGGTTCGAGTCCGGCCACCGGCACCAACAACGCACCTCACCCTTTTGGGTGGGGTGCGTTGTTCTTGTTGTGTGGTC
>JAZNTC010000168.1:0-8678 GCA_045591605.1 Acutalibacteraceae bacterium
CGGCTCCGTTTACATTCTTCGACCTAAAACGAGTGGAATTTCGTGTGATTTTCGGTGCGGCGAAGGTGGCAAGGCTGTCGCCTGCCACCGACAACAAGCCGAAAAGCATCGAAATTATGCCGTTTTAGGCGTGTTCGGATGGGTCTCCTCTGCTTAACCTAAGTATACCACAGTATTGTCTGTTTGAAAAGAGGGGTAGTATGGCCGATAACAAATTAAATCAAGAACAGTTGTATGCGCTGATGCAATATGCGGCACGCCGTTTGAACACCACACCCACCGCGATGGCAAAAGCCTTGAACGAAGGGGGCGTGGAAACGCTGGCGGCAAATCTCTCGCCCGAAAGCGCCGCCAAACTGCGGCAGTTGATGGCAGGAGACGGGGCACGGGTGCGGCAGGTGTTGGAATCGCCGCAGGCGGCGGCATTGATTCAAAAACTACTGCAAAAATAACGGTGAGGGGGTGGCGGTGTGGATAAAGAGTTGACCGATCTGTTGGAGGGGTTGCTGAGCGATCCTGCCGTAACGGAAAAACTCGGCGGCTTGCTCTCGTCGCTCGGCATCGCACCGTCCCCCACCCCTGCCGAAACGGGGGAGGGCGCGCTTCTCGCAAAACTGTTGCCGCTGTTGTCGGGCGGACTTGGCGGTGACAGCCGCGAAGTGGCGCTATTGCGCGCCTTGCGCCCGTATTTGCACGACGGGCGCGAAAAACGGGTGGATGAAGCGATCGAACTGTTGCGCATTGTGAAACTGTTACCACTGATCAAGGGAGGTTTGTTGCATGGGGAATGAAGGCGTGTGGACGGGAGAGGACTTGTGGCAAAAGCAACGGGAAGCCGAGGCACGCGTGCAACGCATGCGTGAAGAAAATCGCCGTTTGGCAAATCGTGCCGAGGGGTGTGTGCCCAAAAAACAGCCGTCGGAAGCCACACCCTGCCGCCACGAAGATGTCGGGCGGTGGTTACCGCTGTTGCTGGCGCTGATGATTGCCAAAGAAGGCGGCTCGACCTTGCTTGTATTAGCGCTGTTATATTTAGTGTTATAGGGACTCGCCGAGTCCCTATTTTTATTGACAACGTTCGGCGGAATGTGGTACTATACTATTCAGAAAATGAGGTGAGGATATGGCAGGAATGCTGACCTTGGTGGGCACGCCCATCGGCAATCTTTCGGACTTTTCGCCGCGCGCGGTGGAGGCGTTGTCCGCTTGTGATTTTATTGCAGCGGAGGACACCCGTGTCACCATGAAACTGTTGACACATTTCGGCATCAAAAAGCCGCTGTTCAGCTATCACGAGCACAACAAACGTGCCAGCGGACAAGCCCTGTGCGACCGCATGGAAGCAGGCGAACACGGGGTGTTGGTGTCGGATGCAGGGATGCCTGCCATTTCCGACCCGGGCGAAGATCTGGTGGCGCTGTGCCACGAACGGGGTATTCCCGTCACCGCCGTGCCCGGTCCCACGGCGATGGCAACCGCCTTGGCACTTTCGGGTTTGGCGGTGGGACGGTTTACCTTTGAAGGGTTTTTGTCCACCGCCAATCGCTCCCGTCGTGAGCATTTGGAAAGCATCAAGCGAGAACCGCGCACCATGGTGTTTTATGAAGCACCGCACAAGTTGATCTATACCCTGCAAGACCTGTTGGATACGCTGGGGGATCGCCGTTTGGCATTGGCAAGGGAACTCACCAAACTGCACGAGGAAGTGCGCCGCACCACCTTGGCAGAGGCGGTGGCATGGTACACCGAACATCCGCCGCGCGGCGAATTTGTGCTGGTGGTGGAAGGCGCACCGAAGCTGGAGGAAGAGGCGGCATCTCCCGAAGATGCGGTGGCGTTGGCGCGCCGCTATATGGCAGAAGGGGCATCCGCATCCGAAGCCGCCAAACGTGCCGCCGCCGAAAGCGGTCGCCGCAAGGGCGAAATCTACAAACAACTCACAGCGGAGGAAACACGATGATATACGCAACTACCCTTTTTGAGAACATCGGCGGCACCAAAACGCTCGTTATGGCGGCATTGGCATTGCTGATCGCTTGGTATTTGCACCATCTTTCCAGACAGGAAAAGAAAGAGAAGTTGATGCAAGCGCTGACAGCCGAGCAGTTGTCCGCTATCCCCGATGACGAACTGGTGGGCACGGTGGTGCGTGATCTTTTGGATTCCTGCGAGCGCCGTCGCCGTGAAAGCAACCTGCCGTTCACCGCGCCCGACGTGTACCGTATGGTGCCGTTGTGGAGCAATCCGCAGGTGAACGTGTACACCGTGTGGGTCACGGTGAAGGAAACCGCCGTGGGCGGCTTGGCAGGCATGAAAAACTCACCGTCCGCCCCCTTTATGGCCCTTTCGGTCGATGGATTTCGGCAAATCGGTGCCACGGCATGTGCCGCGGCCATGGAAGCCGAAGATGAAGCGGCATTTGCGGCGGCGGTGACAGAGGAACAACCGCTCACCCTGTGTGTGGGTTACATCCGCGACAATGCCGCCGCGTTTGTGAAGGAATAACGATGTGAACACGGTGCGTATAGTGAGCGATTCCACCTGCGCAGTGCGGTTCCAACGGTTGCCGTGAAATAAAACATATCTTTACAAACGGTACGCCATCTGGTATACTAACTTTATTGAATTTCGGAAAGTTGGTAATACCAGATGGCGTATCGTATTGATGGGAACAGCCAAAAGACGGCGTATATGCAGTTGTATGAACAACTGCGGCGTGACATTGTGGGGGGCGTGTACCTTTGCGGTGTGAAGTTGCCGTCCAAGCGGTTGCTGGCGGAGGAAACGGGTGTCAGCGTGATCACAGTGGAACACGCATATACCCTGCTTGCGGAGGAAGGCTATATCGAGCCGCGTGAGCGAAGCGGCTATTTTGTGATTTACCGCGCCGACGATTTTGCGCCGTTGCGCGAAACGGCGGCACGTCCCGTGATGCCGCGTCATCCGCACACGGCGGCGGCGACCTTTCCCTTTTCGGTGTTGGCGCGCACCATGCGGCGCGTGCTTGCCGAGCGTGGGGAAGAGATTTTGGTGAAATCCCCCAACCACGGCTGCGAGGAATTGCGTGGGGCGATCGCTGCCTATCTTGCGCGGCGGCACGGCATGGCGGTGCAGCCGCGGCAGGTGGTGATCGGTTCGGGCGCTGAGTATCTGTACAGCCTGTTGTCCCAAATGTTTTTGGGGCAGACCTTCGCACTGGAAGATCCGTCTTACGACAAAATACGGCGCGTATACGAAGCCAACGGCATTGCGTGCGAGCGGTTGCCAATGGAAGCGGACGGCATCGCCACAAAGGCACTTACCGCCTCCAAGGCAGGGGTGTTGCACGTCACCCCGTTTAACAGTTTTCCCAGCGGTGTCACGGCAGGGGCATCCAAACGGGCGGAGTATCTGCGCTGGGCACAGCGCCGCGGCGGATACGTGGTGGAGGACAATTACGATTCGGAACTCACCGTGTCCACCAAAAACGAAGACCCTCTGTTTACCTTGTCGGACGAGGAACGGGTGATTTATGTGAACACCTTTTCGCGCACCGTTGCCCCCTCCATGCGTGTAGGGTATATGGTGCTACCGCCCTCGTTGCTGTCGCGGTTTGAAGAAACGGTGGGATTTTATTCTTGCACCGTGCCGATGTTTGAGCAGTACGTGCTGGCAGAACTCTTGAACAGCGGCGATTTTGAACGTCACATCCATCGGGTGCGCCGTGCCCGTCGCCGTAAACTGGTTATATAAAATTATACTGTTCTGGGCATTTACTCAATACCAAAATGGTGGTAAAGTAGTGTGCAAGGAAGTGATAGTATGCATTATAAACGCGTATTGACCGTGCAGGACATCTCCTGCGTGGGACAATGTTCATTGACGGTGGCATTGCCGATCATTTCGGCGTGCGGTGTGGAAACCTGCGTGCTCCCTTCGGCGGTGCTATCCACCCACACGGGTGGGTTCACGGGGTACACCTTCCGCGATCTCACCGAGGATATGCCCTCCATTGCCGCGCATTGGCAAAAGGAGGGGATCGCCTTTGATGCAATCTACACGGGATATCTCGGCAGTACAAAGCAGGTGGATTACGTGCGTGACTTGTTTGCCACGGTGCTGAAAGAGAGCGGTGTGCGTGTGGTGGACCCTGCCATGGCGGATAACGGCAAACTGTATGTTGGCTTTGACATGGCGTTTGTCGAGGCGATGCGCGGGTTGTGCGGTGAGGCAGACATCGTGTTGCCGAACTTGACCGAAGCGTGTTTGTTGACCGATACCCCCTATCGCGAGGCGTATGACCGCGCCTACATCGAGGAGATCGTGCAAAAACTGCACGCGCTCGGGTGCCGCACGGTGGTGTTCACGGGTGTGTCCTACCAAGCGGGGCAAACGGGTGTGTTGGTGAGCGAGCAGGGTGTGTCACATTACTATGAACACCGAAAACGCACCAACAGTTGCCACGGCACGGGGGATGTTTATGCCTCCGCGTTTGTGGGCGCGCTGATGCGCGGCAAGAGCGCGGTGGAAGCCGCACGCATGGCGGCGGATTACACGGTGGCGTGCATCGACTGCACGGCAACGCTTGACAACCATTGGTACGGTGCGGCGTTCGAGCCGGTATTGGGGCAATTGATCGATATGCTGAAATAAAATGATGGGGTGTGCGGCGGCACACCCCATCGTTCTGTAAAAAATATCTTTACAAACGCGGTGTTTTTCGGTATACTATATGGGATAACGATGCAAAGGAGCATACTATGCTGGCGTTTGAAGAATTGGGATTGAAATTGGAAAATCTGTGGCCGGAGATCGACGATTTGCAAAACGCGATCGGTCTTCGCCAGTTGCGCACCGAAGCGGAAGAGCTGGATATGCGTGCGGCGGAAGACGGCTTTTGGGATAATATGGAACGTGCGCAGGAAGTCACGCAACGCGCGGCACGGTTGAAAGGGAAGATCCAAGCCTACGAAGCGCTGGTCAACAACTATCACGACACCGTGACACTCATTGAACTGGCGAACGAGGAAGAGGATGAATCCTTGTTGGAGGAATGCGTGTCGGCGGTGGACGGCATTGCCGCTTCGCTGGAACAACAGCGCCTGGCAACCCTGCTCACGGGGGAATACGACAGCCGCAACGCCATTTTGTCTTTCCACGCAGGTGCCGGCGGCACCGAAGCGCAGGACTGGGCATCCATGCTGTACCGCATGTACACCCATTGGGCGGAAAGCCACGGATTCAATTACAAATTGCTGGATTACATCGACGGCGACCCGGCCGGTATCAAGAGTGCCAGCATTATGATTGAAGGCGAAAACGTCTACGGCTTTTTGAAGGGTGAGGCAGGCGTGCACCGCTTGGTGCGTGTGTCGCCGTTTGATGCATCGGGTCGTCGCCACACCTCCTTTGCGGCGGTGGAAGTGATGCCCGAATTGGACGATACCATTCAGGTGGATATTCGTCCCGAAGACGTGAAGATGGATGTGTTCCGTTCCTCCGGTGCCGGTGGTCAGCACATCAACAAAACCTCCTCGGCTGTGCGGTTAACCCACATTCCCACGGGTATCGTGGTGGCGTGCCAGACCGAGCGCAGTCAGTTCCAAAACCGTGACACGGCGATGAATATGTTGAAGGCAAAACTCTTGGAGATCAAAGAGCGTGAGCACCTCGACAAGATCGACGACATCAAGGGTGCACAAGCGCAGATCGAATGGGGCAGCCAGATTCGTTCTTACGTGTTTATGCCCTACACCATGGCGAAGGATCATCGCACCGGCTTTGAAATGGGCAACATCAACGCGGTGATGGACGGCGATCTGGATGGGTTTATCAATGCGTACTTGAAAGCCTCCGCCAACGGCACACTCGGCTATAAGGAATAAAAAAAGAACTCGCCGTAAGGTGGGTGGTCATAGGGATAAAAATAGAGAGGATGTATCTTTGAAGGTACATCCTCTCTGTTCGTTTTGTGAAAAAGGCATCCGTCACAAGCAACGCACGAAATTCCACCGCTGCTTCAATGACATATAAACCACGGCTGGTTTTATAGGGATCATGTACCGAAGCAGGGACCGACTTGTGCCGACGGCGATCCAAAGTCAAGACATGGCACAAAGCGATTCGTGATGCAGCGACAAACCATCGCAATATTTTCGAAAATGAAGCGCCGCCATACCCTGCATGGTGGCGCTTTCAGACGTCAATTACATTGGATCGTAGGTCGAATCGGGCAGTTTGTTGAGCAGCACCGTCAGGTTGCCGTTACGGGTGCGAATGGCATCGATCATCGCCTTTTCATCGGCACCCTGTTTCAGGGTGATGTCGTACATCAACTCGAAGAAGGAGCCGAGTTCGACCGTCTTGACACGCGCCAGGGTGGCACGGCTGGTGTAGGTTTTCAGCACCTCATCAAAGGTCTTGTCCCAGCACATATTCTCGGGCACGGTGATTTTTAACTTGCAACGCGAACGCGTGGTGCGGCGCGCCAAACCGATGAGATAGGACACCACCATGAACACCACGTACACACCGGTGGCGGCGGCGGCATACGCCAGCAGTTTGAAACCGCCTGCCAAGCCGATCGCCATGGTGAACACCACCGAAGCGAGATCCTTCGGGTCGGCGGCAATGCTGCGAAAACGCACCAAGGTGAAAATACCGGCCATGGTGAACACACCCATGAAGCCGTCCATCATCGTCAAGAACACCAGCATCGAAATGATACCCGGCATCAACGCGATGGTGAGCAGGAAGTTCCACGACAGAGGCTCGTCCCGTTTGGTAAGACCGTATGACAAGGCAGCAATCGCACCGAAGAGGGTGCAGAACACCGCCACCACAATGAAGGTGATGAGCGGATATGTGGCCACCGTGCTGGTCTGACCCGTCACCAACTGTTGTGCCAGCAGATCGGCACCGGTGGTGGGGGTTTTCGCAAACAACTCGGCAATCAAGTCAAACAAAGTAGACAGAGTAAACGTTTCCATGGGTAGATCCTCCTTGCGTTATCTCGGAATATACAGACCGTGTGCATAATTGTTGCGTAAGAACTGACGGTACTCGTTACCGTATTTGGAGTAACTGATACGGGACAGTTGCAATTTCGAAAAGGTGTCCGCCAACCACAAGGGATACGCGGTGCTCACCTTCACTTCCATAATGTATTTCTCCCGTGGGAGAATGTACGCACCGTAGGTTTCGTGTTCAAAATCCAGTTCGGTGCGGCGTGCGCGCAGGTTGTAATCGAAGGTGATGCGCAAATCGTCGTCCTGCGGCAGGAAGAATGCCTGACGGTCGTAAAACAAGGCGACCTTCGGTGTGGGATCTTTTTGGTCGAGTATGTATTTGATCTCCCCGTTGATCTGGCGGTTTTTCTCCGACGTGTCGGGGGATTCGTGGGTTTCGATAAACTGCATCGCCGCATCGAAATCCGTCTTGACCCGTCGCTTGTTCACGCGGCGATTGATCTTCTTTTTAATTTCGAAGAACAAGGCAGAATGGTTGCCGACTTCACCGTAACAGCGCAACCGCAACTTTTCTTTATACCGTGGCTTTTGCAAGGAATCGCGAATGAACCAGTCGTCCTCGGTGTCGAGATACAGGTTGTTGACCAGATAAAATCCGTCGCCCGTACTGTATTTGTCCGGCACCATGTATTCATACAACTGCTCGCGTACGCGGCGATAGGTATCTTCGTCCAGCAGGTATTTTTTTTCAAAGCGGTTGAAAACCTGACCCATGGCGTATTCCTTTCTTACACGTTAGAATAGAAACTGTTCAGCGCCAAAAAGCGTGTAGATATAGTCAAACTCCGATGCCTACATACTGTATAAATCTTTCCTTAGTCTATCACACATTTATGCGGATTGTCAACACTTGCGGAGCGTTCGTTACGGCGAACGGTCGAAAGAGGGGGAGTACCGTCAAAAACGGCTTGTTTTGGCACTTTTTTGGGGAAGAAGGGGCGAAAGCAAGTGAGAACGGTGTCAAAAATTTACCCTTTTTTTTATAAAAATTCACGGTGACAAATGCGACAAAAGACGGATGGTATGAGATCTTCTCGGAAGGGGAATACGATCCGGAGATCGACCTGTATGTGTGGGGTTCGAAATTCGGTGCCGAACACGTAACGAGCGGCGGCGATGAACTCGGGGAGAATTTCCGTGTGGTAGAATACTTCAACAAAGAGCGGATCTACTACATCACGATGAGTTGCGACGAGGAATTGGCGCAATTCCCGGTGACGTTGCGTAGTTGCGAAGAGCCGGAGGGAGAAGAGGATTACGACTATCCCGAAATCGGTGTAAACATCTTTAAAGATACGATGACCGTACCGGTGGGCACCTTCTTCTTTCCGCTTTACGGAGTGGCCGGTGACGAATGGGTGGAAGAAGTCGTCTCTACCAATGAAAGCATCGTGAGTATATCCAACTATTTGTACGACGATTTTGTGGCGCTGGCGCCCGGCAAAGCGACGCTGACCTACACGACCAATATGGGGTATACCGATACCATCGAAATCACGGTGACGGGGACCTATCCCACCCTCACCAAGGATCAGCCGGTGAATATCGAGTTGGACGAGGAGATCATAGGTCGGGTGTATCGCTTTGTGCCGACGGCTGACGGCAGATATACGTTCTATTCGGAGCGGTCGGACGGCGATCCGTATGCCTTTCTCTTCGGTGAAAACGGCA
>JAZNTC010000169.1:0-1846 GCA_045591605.1 Acutalibacteraceae bacterium
GGGCACGAGGACATGCCCGTGTTGGAGGCAAAGCACTTTGCACGCATTGCTTTGAAAGACGCCGCCTTTGAAAACTTTTGCCGACCGCACGCGGTGGTACATGCCGACGGCACGGTGGAAACCGACATTCCCGTGGAACACGCCATGCTGTAATTTCGTATGCAAAAGCACCCACCGTATGGTGGGTGCGGTTAGGGATAAAAATAGAGAGGATGTATCGTCCACGATACATCCTCTTTGTTTGTTTTGTGAATATTGATGCCACTTGCAAAGTGGATGTAACCCTTGGCCCCCTTGCCTAAAGGGGGCTGGCATTTTCGAGGAGCGTAGCGAGGAGAAAATCACTGGGGGATTCTCTACCACCAAGATGGCGCTACGAAAGGACTCCCTCCGTCTTTTCCGTGGTTTGCGCCACGGAAAATCCACCTCCCTCAACGAGGGAGGCTTGGGATTTCTCCAATCCCCAACCGCAACTCCCTTACGGTGGGTGCTTTTGCATACGAATTACAGCGTGGCGTGTTCCACGGGAATGTCGGTTTCCACCGTGCCGTCGGCATGTACCACCGCGTGCGGTCGGCAAAAGTTTTCAAAGGCGGCGTCTTTCAAAGCAATGCGTGCAAAGTGCTTCGCCTCCAACACGGGCATGTCCTCGTGCCCTGCACGGGCGGTGACCGTGACATGTTCCTTTTCGAAGATCAACGGCTCGTCCTCGTTGCCAAACAGCATGGCAGGTTAGCACACGTATGTGAAACGGCAATTTTCAAAGCGGATGGAAGTCAACGGGCGGTGATTGCACCACACGTGGTTGCCGAAATTCATTTGGAACACCGCATCTGCACCCATGAAGTCACAATCGCGCCCCAAAATGTCCCCCGGTGTGTGTCGCAACGGTTGTTTGAAGCGATAGTCACAATAGTACAAAATCACGCTTTTTCGCTCACCGCAAGCAGAAAACAGCGAAAAATTTCGGGATTCCGAACCTTGCCACGCGGCGGCAGGTGTGGTATACTGAGAACATCAAACCGAAGGAGAAGGACCATGGATATTGCAAAGATCTTATGTGCGGAGTTTTCGCTGAAAGCGTGGCAGGTGGAAAATACCGTCGCGTTGATCGACGACGATAAAACCATCCCATTTATCGCCCGCTATCGCAAAGAGCAAACGGGTGGGTTGGACGACCAGTTGTTGCGCGATCTGTATGAGCGATTGGCCTATCTGCGCAACCTTGACAAAAGACGGGGGGAGATTTTGGCATCCATTGAGGAGCAAGGAAAACTGACCCCCGAACTGGCCGAGGCAATTGCCGCCGCCACCGCATTGGTGGAGTTGGAGGACTTGTATCGCCCGTACAAACAAAAGCGCAAAACGCGCGGCAGTGTGGCGCGTGAACGGGGATTGGAACCGCTGGCGGCAATCCTATTGGCACAGGACGAGTCCACCGATCCCGAAACGGCGGCCGCCCCCTTTGTGGATGTCGAAAAAGAGGTGGCAGACGTGGCGGCGGCGTTGGCAGGTGCCGCGGACATTATTGCGGAGGACGTGTCGGACGATGCCGACCTGCGCCGTGCGTTGCGCCAAATTTTGGCACGCGCAGGGCAACTCACCTCGGTAGCGGTGGACAAAGAGAAAAGCAGTGTGTACGAAAACTATTACGACTACCGTGAACCGCTGTCCAAAGTGGCAGGGCATCGCGTGCTGGCGTTGAATCGCGGCGAAAAAGAAGAGTACTTGCGCGTGGGGGTGGAACTGCCCGAAATGGCAGGCGAAAACGCCGTGTTGCGCCGTTACGTGAAGAACGCATCCCTTTGCGGCAAATTGGTGGAAGCCGCCTCGGTGGACGGTTACC
>JAZNTC010000170.1:0-3347 GCA_045591605.1 Acutalibacteraceae bacterium
AGTGGCAAAGAACGTGGGGAACCTTTCCGATAGGTTCCCCACACCCCTCCCGAACGGCCAAAGGGGCTCACTCGCCCCTTTGGAATCCCTTTGACTTGGGTGAGCAAATTCGTGTTTCTACGTTATCCGTTCAAATCCCCATCCACAACTCCCTTATGGTGGGTGGTTTCGTTACTGTGCATTTAGTTCTTTCACAAATGCGGCCATCCGAAGAAGCGCATCGCTCAACGGAATCGACACCGTGTCGGTTTCGATCGGCTCTAAGCAATGACCGCCGCCGTGCGAAAGAAGCAGAGCGGCAGGCACGCCGTGTGAGGCGAGGGCAGCACACAAATCCTCGCTGTTGGCAGGCGACACCAACGTGTCGCGGTCACCTGCCGCGGTGAGGGTGGGCACACCGTACCCTTGCTCTGCCCACCACAGGGGGCTGTATTGCCGGAACGCCTTGTCACCGCACCCTTGAAACAGGTGCGCCACCCTGATAGCATAGCGCGCAAGTTCCTCTTCGGTACGGGACATCTGCGTGGGGGGAGAAATCGGCACACTGCCGCGCACGGTGAAGGGGGCGTGATACACCCGATTCTCTCCGAAATCGCAGGGGGCAAATGCCAGCATCAACGCCAAATGACCGCCTGCCGAATGACCGCCGGTGTATATTCGATGCGGATCGATACCGAGGGCGTCGGCGTGCAACGCCAAAAACGAGGCGGCATCAAACACGTCGGTGACAATGGCAGGCATCATCACCCCGTCGTCGCGATGATTGCGATAACTTGTGGAGGCCACCGCAAAACCCGCCTCGCGCAGGGTTTCGGCAAGCGACCGTGCCATGCCGTACATACTCTCTGCCACACTTAAACACCAGCCGCCGCCGGGGATCAGAAACAACAGCGGCGCGCGCTCATACACCGTGTGGGTGGGCGGATAAAACAGGAGTTCCACCTCACGCTCGCCCACCGTTTTGAAGATCAACCGCTGTTCACGGTTATCCATGGGGATCGTTACCATACAAAACACCTCCGGTTGCTTTCATTATAAAGGAATTGGCGAAAAAGTCAATTGACAAATACACGCGATTCCTTTATTATAGGCGATGAGGATGTGATGATATGACGTATATTTTGGCCTCCGCTTCGCCGCGGCGGCGTGAAATTTGCGAACTGGCGAACATTCCCGTGGAGATTTTGCCGGCGCCCGACGGTGCCGAGCCTGCGGCCGACCCCACGCTCACACCGCAAGAGGCGGTGCTTTCGGTGGCGCGCGCCAAAGCCGAAGCGGTGGCGCGCCTTCACCCCGACCGCACCGTCATCGGGGCGGACACCACCGTGTGGCTGGACGGCGAGCCGCTCGGCAAACCGCACAACGAAGCGGATGCCGCCGCGATGCTCGGCCGCTTGTCGGGGCGCACCCATCAGGTGGTTACGGCGGTGTGGGTGTGTGCACCCACGCGGTGCGACGGCTTTGCCGACACCGCCGAAGTGACCTTTTTCCCGCTCGGCGAGGAGGAGATCGCCGACTACATTGCCACGGGCGATCCGTTGGATAAAGCAGGAGCATACGGGATTCAAGGGCGCGGCATGGTGTGCGTGGACAAGTTGAACGGCGATTTTTACACCGTGATGGGGTTGTCGGGTGCGAAACTGAAACGCTTTTTGAAACAATTTGAATAATTTTCCGCACGAGGGGTTTTTCGATCGAAAACCCCTCGTTTTTATGTGTATAATAAGGTGATAACGATGCGTGAAAAGAGGGCGTTTTATGAAAAACCAAAACCTACCCACAAAGATATACAGACGGGCGGTGACACTGGTTGCACTGGTGGTGTTGCTGTTTGCCGCGTTTGCGGTGCGGTTGTATGACATTCAGGTGACCGACCACGAGACCTACCGTGCATTGGCGCGTGAGCACGCCACGCTGATCCTGCCGATTGCGGCAGAACGGGGGGAGATTTTGGACAGGTACGGTCGCCCGTTGGTGACCAACGAAACCGCGTATGACGTGGTGGTAGATCCGCATTGGTTTCCGAAGGAGAATGCGGCACAAAACGAGGTGATTGCCGCCTTGTGTGCCGTGTTTCACGAGCGCGGTGATGCGTGGCACGACACCCTGCCCATCGGTCACAGCGCGCCCTTTGCCTTTTTGCCCGAACGCGCCGAGGGGGTGGCGGCATTGCAAACCGCGTTGCAACTGTCGGCTTCGTCCACGGCGCAGGCATGTATGGAGGCATTGGTTGCACAGTATGGATTGGAGGGGTATGCCCTTTCTGAACAGCGCCGGGTGGCAGGGGTGCGGCATGAGATGACGACACGCGGTTTCGGTGGCGGTGCCGCGTATGTGTTTGCGGTGGGGGTGACAAAGGAAACCGCGTATGCCATCAGCGAAAACCCCGACACGTTCAGGGGGGTGACGGTGCACGCCGCCACCGAACGCGATTACACTGCCGGGGCGGCCGCTGTGCATCTGTTGGGCACGGTCGGTCCGATTTATGCCGAGGAGTATGCAACGTTGAAAGCACAAGGATATGCGCTGAACGATACGGTGGGAAAAAGCGGCGCGGAAGCGGCGTTTGAGCCGTATCTGCGCGGCGTTTCGGGACGGCGCGTGTTGCGAAAAAATACCGAAGGGATGGTGGTGGAAGCGACCGAGGAAGTGCCGCCCGTTTCGGGCGACACGGTGGTGCTCACCCTGAACGGCACGTTACAAACCGCCGCCGCCCACGCGCTGGACACGGTAATCCGTGATCTGCGTGCCTTGCCCGCCACGTCAGGGGGCAGGTTTTTGAACAACGGGCACGATGCCGCGAGCGGTGCGGTGGTGGTGCTGGACGTGAGGGATGGCGGTGTGTTGGCGGCGGCATCCTGGCCGTGGTACGATCCTGCCACGGCGTACACCGCGTTGTTGAACGATCCCGACCGCCCGTTGTTCAACCGTGCGTTGTACGGCACCTTTGCATGCGGCTCTGTTATGAAACCGACGGTGGCATTGGCGGCATTGAGCGAAGCAGTCATCACCCCCAAAACCACCGTGTCCTGCAACGGACGTTACACCCGTTTTTCGGCGGCAGGGCTCACACTTCATTGTTTGGGACGGCACGGACGGTTGCGTGCGGCGAACGCGTTGCAATACTCCTGCAACGTCTTTTTCTACGATATGGCCGAACGGATGGGAATCGACACGATGAACCGCTATGCCGCGCTGTGCGGTTTGGGGGAGAAAACCGGCATCGAGGTGGGCGAAGCCAACGGGGTGTTGGCAGGACCTGCTTTTCGGCAGGCAATGGGCGGTGTCTGGACAGCGACCGACACCGCAGGGGCGGCGATCGGGCAATCGGATAAGTCGGAGGCCAA
>JAZNTC010000171.1:0-27159 GCA_045591605.1 Acutalibacteraceae bacterium
ATTGCGAATACGGTGTGTATCTCCCCGAAGGTTGCGACGGCATCTTGCAGATGGCCAACATGGATATCCAGGCAACCACGTCGGCGGTGTATCAAGGTTCGAACGTGCGCATGAGCATGATTTCTTCCACCTTGCGCGGCGGTAATGTGCATCTTAAAGGCGGCAACAACATCTTTATGAACAACCAGATCATGGCACCGGCTCCGCAGGTCTTGATGGATTACGGCACCGTTTCCGCTGTGTTGCTCGGCAACTTCGATTCCTTCAATAAGGAAATTGTGTATGATAACATTGCCAAGAGCAAGGTGAAATACGAAGCGGAAAAAGCGGATATTGACGAATATACGCCCGTTACCAAAAAAGAGATCGAAAAAGAAGTTGGTCCTGCGGGTGATGCAACCATCCTTGCAAAGAACGTGGACAACACGGGTAACACCGATGTGACCGAAGCATTGCAGGTGCATCTGACCGCGCTCGGTAACCAGGGCGGCGGCACGCTGTTTTTGATTCCCGGCAAATACCGTGTAGACGGCACGCTGAAAATTCCCGGCGGCGTGGAACTGCGCGGCACCGCCGATTTCGGCGCACAGCCTGCGGCGAAGAACGCCATTATCATGGTGTACACGCCCGTGGCAAAAGGATACAACCAGTACACCGCTCCGGCCACCATTACGCTGGCGAAGAACAGTGGTGTACGCGGTGTGATCTTCAACTATCCGATGCAGAACGCGACCTATCGCATTGCCCAAACAGTCACCAATCCCGACAGCGGTGTGACGCAGGATTGGTATGAATTTGATTTTGTGCCGTATCCCTTCCTGTTCCGTGGCACGGGCGAAAACGTCTACATCGTGAACACCTCAGTGCGTAACGGCTGGAACGGCGTGGACTTCAAAACCTACCGTTGTGACAACCACTACATCGACTACATTGCCGGTCACTTTTATAACCGCGGATTCGTTGTTGGTAACGGTACCACCGGCGGTGTAATCCGCAACTATCAGTTGAACTACAACTCGGCGCTCAGTTCCCCCGGCAAATGGGCCGGTTACGGTGGTTTTGAAAATACCGGCATGTTGAGCAGTGCGTTCCATCAGCCGATGCAGGCGCAGTTCAACAACAACTCTATTGTTCTGCAACTTGGAAACGTGAACGATCAGATCATTCACAACTGCTTTAATTATGCCGGTTACATCGGCGTCCACCTGATCGAGGAAAACGGTCAGTCTGCCAATGCGCGCATCTTTGGGCACGGTGTGGACTACAACACCGTTGGCATCAAACTGGAAGCGATGGAAGACGTGCAGTTTGCAGGATATCAGGCGTGTGCGTTTAACCAGTCGGGCTCGAATGGCGAAACCGATCGTTGGGCGGTGGATCAAGCCACTACCCCGATCTACGACATTTGGGTAGCCGACAAGTTCGACGGTGAAGCCACGCTTGTGAACATGGTCGAGTGGGGTCCCTCTGCCAATGCGGCGATCCGTGTGGACAGCGGTAAGCTGACGGTTGCCAACGTGACCATCAGGCACGATAACACCAAGCGTTTTGAGCTGAACGGCGATGGTGTTCTCGCAATATATGGATTGCAACTGGACGGCAACTGGACAGGTGAGTTGGCAGCGGAAAACCAAGATCAGCTTTTCATCAAAGGTGGTTGTTACAATATTGAACCGCCTGAACAGGAGAAGATGGGCGAGTTCGCCTATATGTTCCCGAACCGTACCCGTTGGTCGGTGTCGCAGAACGTCACCTTCACCGAAGATTCCGAACTGATGGCGACCGAAGCGTTCGACGGCTACACCTTCTCTTCCACGTCGGATTATCGCGTGCAAGACACGAAGAATGGTACGGTTCGCCGTGGCGAGGTGCGTTTGCGCCAGAATGCTTCGCAGTCTGTGCAGGGCTTGATGGCAGGCCAGAATGCCAAAGAGAAGGCGCCGTTTGAATTGACTGCCGGTGCGAAGAACGACCTGTATCGTTTGGAATGGCGTTTCAAAGTGGATTCCATACGTGATGTGGCGATGAGCGAGATCTCTTTCTACATCTCCACCATTAATACGTCGGTACGCAACGAGGAGATCGTCACCATCGACAAGAGTGGTGCGGTGTACTTGAAAGATGATACCAAATTGGCAGACATCACCTTTGGCACCTACTATCGCTTGGCGGTGGAATACGATGCACGCGACAAGGATGCCAAGACGGTGCGTGTGTTCCTGTTGGACGACAACAGCCGTGTGATCGCCGGCGGCAAAACGGCGGCGTTGCCTGCCACCTTCCAGGGCGAGAACAACGTGTCCGGTATGAGGGTCATGCTGATGGCGGATGCTGTCGATTCTCCCGAAACCGAAACGGATATGTACATCGACTATTTCTACGCTTCGCGCAGCGAAACGAGCACCATCGGTCGCAACGTGAGCGACATCACAGCCAACTTCGGTGATGTGAACGGCGACAACCAGATCGATTCAACCGATGCCCGTCTGGTGTTGCAGTATGCGGTCGGCAAGATCAACACGCTGGCTGTTATGGATGCGGCGGACGTGGACGGCAACAATATGATTGATTCCACCGATGCGCGCTTGATCCTGCAATATGCTGTCGGAAAGATCAAAGAATTTCGAAAAAAATAAATAAACAAAAAGCCAAGGAAAAATCCTGGGCTTTTTTGTTGTTTTTCGCAGGATTTTTGCTTTTTCCTGTTGCGGTTGTCGTTTGAATCTGTTATAATAAACCATATATAGGGTTTTATAGTTTGAATGTAAGGAGTGGTTAGCGTGAAGGTGAAATTGATCACCCATACCCCGAATCCCGAACAGACCATTGCCGTGGCGGCACGTCTTTGCTATTCTCCTGCAACCATCGACGAAGTGAGTGAGATGTTGACCCCCGAAAAGGCGGCAAAATTTGTGGAAATGCTGGGCGATCTTGGTCATGACAGTCCGGTGGAGCACGTGACGTTTACGTTTGGCATTGAAGAAGTATCACGCTCGCTGTTGGCAGAGATCACCCGTCATCGCATTGCTTCGTTCAGTGTGCAGAGTCAACGCTACGTGACGGAGAATAATTTCTCCTATGTCACACCGCCGGCGATTGCGGATATTCCCGAAGCGGCGGAGGAATTTCAGCGTGCGATGGCAGAGGATCAGGAGCACTATAATCGCTTGGCGGATATGTTGCGTGAAAAGCACCGCGCGGCATTTGAGGCAGAAGGAATGACCCCCGAAGCCGCCGCCAAAGCAGCGGAAAAGCGTGCAATCGAGGATGCGCGTTTTGTGCTTCCCAATGCTTGCACCACCAAAATCATTATGACGATGAACGTGCGCAGTTTGCGTAATTTCTTCCATCTGCGTTGCTGCAACCGCGCCCAGTGGGAGATTCGTGCCTTGGCAACCGAAATGCTTCGTTTATGCTATCAAGTGGCACCGCATCTGTTTGCCAAATCCGGTCCTTCCTGCGTGTGCGGACCGTGTCCCGAAGGTAAAATGTGTTGTGGCAAAACGGCCGAAGTGCGTGCCGCCTTTGCCGCACTGAAGGAGTGAACATCATGGGTCGTCTGATCGTGGTGGATGGCTTGGACGGATGTGGAAAAAGCACACAGCTTGAGCGGTTGGATGCGTATTTCCGTCAAAGTGGGATACCCTACAAACAAATCTCGTTTCCGGATTATCAAAACCCGTCCTCGGCACTGGTGAAACTGTATTTGGACGGCAGTTTGGGAAACCATCCGTCGGATGTGAACGCCTATGCCTCTTCCACGTTTTATGCCGTGGATCGCTATGCCAGTTTCAAGCAGTTTTGGCAAACCGAATATGAACGCGGTGACTTGATCGTGGCGGCACGTTACGTGACCTCCAATGCGATCCATCAGATGTCCAAACTGCCCCGTGACGAGTGGGACGGTTACCTTTCGTGGCTGGAAGAGTTTGAGTATGACCGTTTGGGGTTGCCGCGTCCGAACAGCGTGGTGTTTTTGGATATGCCGCCCGAAGTGGCGGATACGTTGGTGATGTCCCGTTATGCAGGGGATGCCGCCAAAAAGGACATTCATGAACGCGATGCGGCATATTTGGCGGCTTGCCGTCCTGCGGCATTATATGTGGCGGAAAAGTGGGGATGGCACGTCATTGCGTGCGCCGCCAACGGAGAACCGCGAAAAATTGAAGAGATTACAGCGGATATTTTAGCCGCTGTCAAAGGAGATCTTGCACTTTGAGTGCCGAACTATCGTTTCACACCCCGACGTATGACGATGCCGCGTGGTGTATTCCGCTACTGAAAGCGGCACCGTCGCGATGCTGTGAATACAGTTTCGCCAATATGATGGCGTGGCGCGCGCATTTTGACACGCAAGTTGCATTGGTGGATGGTGCGGTTGCGGTTCGCTTCGGCGGCGATTTTCCGCATTATTTGGCACCTGCCGGTGAACGTGGGGAACAGGCGCTCGAAACCCTGTTTCAAGATGCGCGCCGTGACGGAAAACCGCTATACGTTTTCGGTTACGAAGACGAGGACGTGGATCGTTTGGCTCGTCGCTACACTGTGTCATCGCGTGAGGAATACCGTGACGAATTCGATTATTTGTATCGGGTGGAGGATCTCGCGCAACTGGCAGGACGATCCTATCACGCCAAGCGCAACCACATCGCCGCGTTTTCACGCGAGTTTGCGTGGGAATATGAGGAATTGCGCGAAGAGAACGTGGCAGAGGTGCACGCTTGTGCGGATGCGTGGTATCAGCAACGGGTGTCCGTTGTGGCTGATGAGGACGGCTCCTTGCTGTCGGAAAACCAAGCGATTCACGAATTGCTCACACACCGCTGTGAAACCGAGTTGCGCGGTGGCTTGATTCGGGTAAACGGTGCGGTGGTGGCGTTTACGTTCGGTGCACCGCTCACGGGCGATACGTTTGATACATTGGTGGAAAAGGCGCTGACGGGGTATGAAAAAGCCTATGCGGTCATCAACCGTGAATTTGCCCGTCACACGATTGCGGAATTTATGTATGTGAACCGTGAAAACGACGTTGGTGCTGAAGGGTTGCGCCGCGCAAAGCTGTCGTATAATCCTGTGGCGCTTGTGAAAAAGATTTTGTGCACGATGGAATAACAAAGGAGGCGGTCCGCGTGACGCAGTTTGTGTGGGCGGACAGCCGCCATACAAACGATATTCTCACCTTGTGGAAACAAGGGTTTCCCGAGGATACCGAAGAGGATATACGGGCGTTTTTGAACACCCTTCGCCAAGATGCGCGCTGTTTTATGTTGATACAGGAAAACGAAGCGCGCAGCATGGCGTTTGTGATTCCGTCCCTGCTCATGCAAAACGGCAAAAAGACGGTGTGGTATGTGTATGCGGCGGCAACCGCCACACGGCACCGCAAAAAAGGGTTGTTTGCCTGCCTTTTAGAAGAGTTGGTACGCCGTGCAGAAGGGGAAGGGGTTTACGGAATGTTCTTGCGCCCTGCCACCCCGACATTGTTCGGGTATTATGAACGCTTGGGATTCAAAACCGCCTTTTCGGTGGGACAAATCAAGTGTAAAGCGAAAGAACTTCACAGCGAAATTGAGCATATAACGTGGCAAACGGTTACGTCGCACCATGCGGTGTGCCGACAGTATTGGCTGTCGGTGTGCGGTGTGCCGCATATTCTGTGGTCGGATCGTGCAACCGATTATGCCGTGAAACTCTTGGAAAACGGCGGTATGTTGGCATCCACAAAAGGGGCGGTCATGTATCGCCGCGAAGGGGATCGGCTGACCGTGACCGAATTGCTGTGCAGACCACAAGACAGAGAAACGGTGCTGTCCTCGCTGGCAAGGCAATTTCCTTGCCGAGAGATTGGCATTATTACCCCCTCGTTTAACGAGGAAAATAAACGTCCCTTTGGGATGTTTCGCGCAACTTGTTCGATTGCCGTCGAGGATGACGGTTGGTATATGGGGTTCTCATTGGAGTAAAAGAAGGTGCATACATTATGGTATACGTATTTCTGGCCAACGGGTTTGAAGAGATTGAAGCATTGGCGCCAATTGACATTTTGCGTCGTGCCGGTCTGTCGGTGCAAACAGTGGGAATTGACGGCCGAGAGGTGACCGGGTCGCACGGTGTCACGTTCATAGCCGATATTGCCGATGAGGCGTTCATACCCGACGATATGGAAGCGGTGGTGTTGCCGGGCGGTATGCCGGGTACAAAGAATCTGGAAGCTTCGCGCACGGTAGCGGCGGCGTTGACTCGCGCCACCGAAGAACACTGTGTGATCGCAGCTATCTGTGCCGCGCCGTCGATTTTGGGACATAAGGGATTGTTAAAAGGCAAACGCGCCACGTGTTACCCCGGTTTTGAAGAGGCACTGCAAGGGGCTACTGCCACAGGAGAGCCCGTGGTGATCGACGGTCAATTTGTCACCGCGCGAGGTGCAGGTGTCGCCGTGGATTTTTCCCTTGCGTTGGTTTCCCTTTTGTGTTCGCCGGAAGAAGCCACACACCTTAGGGAGGTGTTGCAATGCCGGTAGCCGATATCCGCCCTGTGAAAGAAGGGCTTCGTCAGAAATATAAGCAGCAGCGCGTGGCCATGCAACCCGAAGAAAAGGCACAGATCGACGAAGTGATCGCCGCTCGTGTGGCTTCCCTTTGGCAGTATCAGCGATGCCGTATGTTGCTGATTTACGTGTCCACTAAAATCGAGGTAGATACCTTCCGCATCATTGAACACGCCTTGGCGGAGGGGAAAACCGTGGCGGTGCCGCGTTGTGTTCCCGGCACACGTCAAATGGAGTTTTATCGCATCGACAGCGTAGATGAGTTGGAACCCGGCACGTTTGGCGTGTTGGAACCGTTGCCGAACCCCGAAAAATTGGTTCAGGAGTTTGCGGAAGACAGTTTGTGTGTGGTGCCTGCCCTCAGTTACGACTGGAACGGATTTCGCTTGGGGTACGGAAAGGGGTATTATGACCGTTTTCTCTCCAAATATAACGGTGTGATGATCGGCATTTGTTACAGCGATTGCGTGCAACGCAAGTTACCGCACGGACGGTTTGATCGCCCGGTGGAATTGCTGGTGACTGAACGGTATTTGCGCCGTACGGCTACCCATCGTCCGCGCGAAACGTATGGGAATCGCGGATAAACCTACCAAAGGAGGTGTCGTTTTATGGCGGATACGTTGGAAGAGATCTTGGCAGAATTGAGTGTAAAACGAGCGGAAGAACACACCGCCGATGAACCGTCCACAGACGAAACGTTGCCGGTTGAGAACGAAACGGTGGATGAAACGGATGACCGCCGTGCAAAGGTGGCATCCTTCCGCTTGGAAATGAATATTGACGATGAATTCGGCGAATATGAAGAACCGCCTGTTCCTGAAATTCACGAAGAGACAGCCGCGGACACTTTGAACGAAGAGCCGATTCTCCTTACGGAAGAGGAGGAGACGCCGACAACCGAGGAAGAGCCTTCGAGCGAAGAGGAAATGTTGCCTGTTCCCGAAACGGATGAAGAAGAAACACCCGAAGAGGTTGTGCCGGAGAAAAAGCGCAAAAAGAAACGCGCACGCATGGGCGAAAAAGAACGTGCGCTGTGGGGATGTGCCGGCGGTATGTTCTATATTCTGGTTGTTATCGGAATCTCGTTGGTGTTGGCGAGTGTCATCATTATGGCGGCATTGGATCTGACCGGCATCGGCAAATCGAGCAAAAACGTGCGTGTCGTGGTGGAAGACGGAGCAACCCCCGAAAGCATCAGTGTGGTGTTGAAGGATCACAAGTTGATCAATCACCCTTTCTTCTTCAAACTGTATGCCACCGTCACGGGAAAAGACGACGCCTTCAAATCCGGTGTATACACCTTCTCTGCCAATATGGGATACGGCAACATTATGGATATGTTGCGTGTAGGTGTGCCGCGTAAAGTCGTGACCATCACCATCCCGGAAGGATACACAATCGATAAGATCGCCGCTTTGATGGAAGAGAACTCGGTGTGCACGAAAAACGATTTCTACGATGCGGTGCTGGGTGGCAATTACGACGATTATTCCTTTGTGGCATCCATTCCGGAGGCGACGGGCAGATATGCCGGCCGCGGATATGCGTTGGAAGGGTATCTTTATCCCGATACGTATGAGTTTTACACCGGCAGTACGGGTGAAACCGTGGTGCGCAAGTTCCTTGCTAACTTCGATAACCGCATTGATACCACAATGCGAACGAAGATCGGGATGCTTTCGGAAGAACTCGGTATGAATTTAAGTTTGAACGACGTGGTCATCATTGCCTCCATTGTACAGGCAGAAGCCGGTAGCGACGAGTGGTCCAAAGTGTCGCATGTGTTGCTGAACCGTTTGCAGAATGCCGCGTATTTCCCAAACCTGCAATGCGATTCCACCACCGATTATTACAACAGTTTGAATTTGGCGGTGGATGGGCTGAAAGCGGATGCCAATGCCTATAACTCTTATACGCGCCAAGGTTTGGTTGTCGGTGCCATCAGCAATCCCGGTATGAAAGCCATTCAAGCCGTGCTGGAACCGGCAACGCTGCAAGAGATCAAACAGTATATGGCATACCGCGCGAGCAGTGATGTGGAAGGCAATCAGTTTGCACCGTTGCGGTATCAAAATGATGCGTGGAACGCGAAGGGCGATTACTATTTCTTTGCAACCAATATGGAAACCGGTGTGACGTATTACACCACCAATGCAACGGATCACGGGATCATTTGCAGTCATTACGGAATTTAAGGAGATACACCATGCATTGTCCAAAATGCAACGCAGAACGGGAGACGCGTCACGGCGCGTGTCCCGTTTGCGGTTTTGATTCCAAACGCACCGCGTGGTTGATTGTGGGCATTGTTGCCGCGATGCTGGTTTTGTTGGGACTGTTGGTGTGGGGCATTTTCTCGCTTGTTCATTCGAGGTCCGAGGAATCTGCGCCCACGACACCTATCACCATACCAAACGAAGCGATTACATCCACAACGACCTTGTCTCGCACGGTCACGGTAACCGTTCCCGAAGGGTACACCGTGCAAAAAATCGCCGCTTTGATGGAAGCGGAAGACGTGTGCACGGCAGAGGAGTTTCTGCATGCGGTGAAGGAAGGGAATTTTTCCGACTACGCGTTTCTTTCGGATGTGACAACCGTGAATGAGGACGGCACGCCCAACGGACGGTATTACCGTTTGGAAGGGTATTTGTTCCCCGATACCTATGAGTTTTATCGCCGATGCAGCGGTGAAGCGGCTGTGCGCCGTTTTCTGGATAATTTCAAGAGCAAATATGAAGCGTTGCAACCTGCTCTCCAATCGAGCGGTTTCACCTTGGATGAGGCGGTGACGTTGGCATCCATCATTCAGCGCGAAGCCGGTGCCGCACGGGATATGCCCCGTATATCCCGTGTATTGCAAAACCGTTTGCAAAGCCCGTCCTATCCTCGCTTGCAATGCGACGTTTCCACGGCCTATCTGCGCGAGTTGGTCGAAGCAGGGGAGACACCCGTTGAAGCGGCGTACGATACATACGTTTGCCGCGGTCTGCCCGTGGGAGCGATCGCCAACCCCGGTTGGGCGGCGTTGACGGCGGCGGTATCGCCTTCCGTCGAGGAGATTTGCGCGGATTGTTATTTCTTTGTGTATGACGCTACCGACGGTTCGGTGTACTATTCGGCCACCTATGCCGAACATCTGGCGGTATGGGCGGAAATTCAAGAACGAATGGAGGGATGACCGTGGCAAAAAGACCGGAAGTGTTATCGCCGGCAGGGGATGCGGAACGATTGGAAGCCGCCTTGCTGTACGGTGCAGATGCGGTCTATCTTTCCATGACCCAATTCGGTATGCGCACCGCACCGCAAAACTTTGACGAAACCGCGCTGAAAACGGCGGTGGCGCAAGCGCACGCAAAAGGGGCAAAGGTATATCTCACCTGCAACATTCTGCCGCGAAATGACGAAATCGAGCGATTGCCCTCGTATTTTGAAGCGGCGGTGGAAGCCCAAGTGGATGCGTTGATCGTTGCCGATCTCGGTGTGATCGGCTTGGCTAAACGCTATGCGCCCACGTTACCGCTTCACATCTCCACGCAGTTTGGCGTGGTGAACTATCAAACCGCCCGTGAACTGTACGATATGGGTGCCTCACGTGTGGTACTGGCGCGGGAATTGTCACTGGAGGAAATTGCCGCGATACGCGCCAAAACGCCCTCCGACTTGGAAATGGAATGCTTTGTGCACGGCGCAATGTGTATGTCCTATTCCGGACGTTGCCTGATTTCCAACTATCTCACAGGGCGTGATGCCAACCACGGTGACTGTGCACAACCCTGTCGGTGGCGATATGAGGTGATTGAACCTTCCGCCCCCGATAACCGCTACACCGTGGAAGAGGATGCGAGCGGATCGTATCTGTTTAATGCCAACGATCTTAATATGATTGAACATATCCCGCCGTTGTATCACGCCGGTGTCACGTCCTTTAAAATTGAAGGGCGCGCCAAAGCGGCCTATTATGCGGCGGTAACCACCAACGCTTACCGCGTGGCAACCGATGGGTTTATCGCATCCAATTATGCCAAGGATTACCGTCCGCCGCAATGGGTGATCGAGGAACTGCAAAAGGTCAGTCACCGCCCGTATACCACGGGATTTTACTTTGATACCCCCGGCCAAAATCTGGCATTTGGCGGTTACGTGCGTGACTATCAAGTGGCGGCAGTTGCCGTTTCGTGGGAAAACGGCATGCTTACTGCATCTCAGCGCAATCGCTTTTGTGTTAGGGAAACGCTGGAAGTGTTGGAACCCGGGTGTGAACCCTTTGCGCTGACCGTTACCGAATTATATGACGAAGAAGGCACAGCCATTGAATCCACACCGCATCCCACCATGCTGTTTCGCGTGCCATGCGAACGGTCGGTTGCACCCGGCAGTTTATTGCGCCGCAAAATATAAGTATTAAACGAGCATCCGCAAGGATGCTCGTTTTGCATACCTGTCCCATTTTCAGCGCACAATGTAACCGAAGGGATGGGATGTGTGTGTATAAACGTGCAGTAGCGGTGATGATGCTGTTGTTTTGTGTGTTCAGCGGTTTAACGGCACATTACTTGACGTTGGCGGAAAATCCGGCTTCGGCGGTGGTGGAAGGACAGTCTGCCACCACGTTACGGGTGGGAACGGTGCGCGGAAATATATATGACCGCAATGGACGGTTACTTGTGAACGATACGACCGAATGGCGGTTGTGCATAGCCCCCTACACGCGCACGATGAGCGCACTTGCCGAAACACTGCCCCAAGAGACGTTCTCGCTTTTGTCGGCGCGATTGGAGAGCGGACGACCGATCGTGACCCTTGCGGATGACACGTTTCCCACCGTGCGCGGCGTGCTTCGGTTTTGCGTGCCGCGCCGTTACGGTGAACGCGTGTATGCACCGCATTTGGTTGGGTATTTGGGGGCGGACGGAAACGGAGCGGTGGGGATGGAATTCGCGTATAACACGTTGTTGCAGTCCTGCAACGGGACGGTAAACGTCACCTATTCCGTCAATGCGGCAGGACATCTGTTGAGCGATGTCTCGCCCACGGTTACCAATACGCTCGTGAACGCCTCGGCAGGCATCATGTTGACGATCGATCGTGACATACAACAGTATGCCGAACAGGTTGCGCTGCGTGATCTGCAAAAAGGGGCGGTATTGATCGCCGCCGCAGATACCGCGGAAATCTTGGCATCGGTCAGCGTTCCCACGTTTCAACCGTCTACCGTTGCCACGCTGTTGGATGCCGCCGATGCGCCGTTGATGGACCGCACATTACAAAATTATAACTGCGGATCCATTTTCAAGATCGTGTCTGCCGCCGCCGCGTTGGAAGCAGGTGTGCCGATCACACGGGAATACACGTGTAACGGGGTGAGTGTGGTGAACGGCGTACGGTTTCATTGCCATAACCGTTTGGGACACGGTGCGTTAAACATGGAACACGCCTTTGCGCTTTCGTGTAACTGCTATTTTATCCAACTGATACAAGATGTGGGGGCAGAGGCTATGTATCGCACCGCCACCGCCTTGGGGTTTGATCGTGCGGTGATCCCAACCGAAAATTACAAGACGGCACGGGCAACCATACCGTCGCTTAAAGAACTCAAAGCAAGCGATGCGGCACTCGCCAATCTGTCGTTTGGTCAAGGGGCACTCCTTGCCACACCGTATCATATGATTCAAACGCTGTCGGCGGTGGTGAATGGCGGCGAATTACATCGTCCGACGGTGGTGCGCGGCACGGTGGGGGTCGATATGTCTGTAAAGGCATATGGCATTACACCAACACAAACGGCGTTTTCGCGCGAAACAGCCAAAAAACTGCAACAACTGATGGTTGCAGCGGTGAAGGAAGGGGCGACCGGCGAAAAAGCAATGCCGGCAAGCGGTGGTGCCGGCGGCAAAACGGGGACAGCCGAAAGCGGTTGGATCACCGACAGCGGCGAAATGGTGCAAAATTGGTTTGTGGGATATTATCCTGCGGAAAATCCTCGGTATTTGGTCGCCGTGTTAGCGGAAGACAGCAATACCACCAAGGCATCGGCCGCCGAAGTGTTTTGCTGTCTTTGCGACGGTTTATATGCGCTGGGAAAAGAAAAATGAGTTGCAAGATGTCTGCTTTTGTGATATGATAATGCGAGAGTTACCGGAAAGGATGCGTACAATATGACAAAGATTGATATTTTCTCCGGCTTTTTGGGTGCGGGGAAAACCACCTTGATTAAAAAACTGATTCAAGAAGCGTATACCGGTGAAAAACTGGTGCTGATTGAAAATGAATTTGGTGAAATCGGGATTGACGGCGGCTTTTTGCAAGAGGCGGGTGTCGCCATTACCGAAATGAATTCCGGTTGCATTTGTTGCAGTTTGGTGGGCGATTTTTCCGAGGCACTTAAAAAGGTGCTCCGCGAGTTCGCTCCCGACCGCGTGCTGATCGAACCTTCGGGTGTCGGCAAACTCAGCGACGTGATTCGTGCAGTGGAAAACGTGGATTGCGACACCATGCAGTTGAATTCTTATACCACTGTGGTAGATGCGAAAAAAGCCAAGATGTACATGAAAAACTTTGGCGAGTTTTTCAACGATCAGGTGTCCCATGCAGCCACTATTATTTTGAGCCACACCGACGGTATGGATGCCGACAAATTGGCGGCGGTGATGGCGCTGTTGCGCGAACATAATCACGAGGCGGTTATTGTGACCACTCCGTGGTCGCAACTGGACGGGAAACAGATTTTGGCGGCTACCGAGCGTACTTCCACGCTCGAAACGGAACTTCATCATTTGGCGGAAGAAGTGGACGTGTGTCCGACCTGCGGACATCACCACCACGACCACGATCATGAGTGCGATTGCCACGAGCATCACCACGACGATCATGATCACGAGTGCGATTGTCACGAACATCATCACCATGACCATGACCACGAGTGTGATTGCCACGAACATCATCACCATGACCATGACCACGAGTGCGATTGCCACGAACATCATCACCATGACCATGACCACGAGTGTGATTGCCACGAGCATCACCACGACCACGATCATGAGTGCGAGTGTCACGGGCATCATCACCATCATCATGCAGACGACGTGTTCCAAAGCTTTGGTCGTGAAACGACCCGTGTGTACACCGCAGAAGATCTTGAAGCGATGCTGAAAGCGTTGGAGGATGAACATGCCTACGGTCAGGTGTTGCGCGCGAAGGGTATTGTTGCCGGTGAGGACGGCTGGTTGCACTTTGACTACGTGCCCGGTGAGGCGGACGTGCGCCACGGTGCGGCCGGTGTGATCGGTCGGTTGTGCGTGATCGGTGCCGATTTGAAGGAAGAGGCGCTGGAAACGTTGTTTGCGCTGTAATTGGAGGATGGAAATGGAAACACCGGTCTATCTGTTTACCGGCTTTTTGGAGTCGGGGAAAACGCGCTTTATCCAAGGGACATTAGAGGATAAGCGCTTTAACGGCGGCGAATCCACCTTGCTGTTGGTGTGTGAAGAAGGGGTGGAGGAATACGATCTCTCCCGTATGCCGAACGGCGGAAAAAACATCACGGTACAGGTGGTGGACGAGGAAGAGGAACTTACCGCCGATAACCTTGCCGCGTGGAAAAATGCATGCAATGCCAAACGTGTTATGGTGGAATACAACGGTATGTGGATGCTGGATATTTTGTACAACGCCATGCCGAAAGGATGGGTCATTTACCAGGAACTCTGCTTTGCAGATGCATCCACCTTTTTGACGTATAACGCCAATATGCGCAGTCTGGTGGTGGATAAGTTCAACAGTTGCGAATTGGTGGCGTTTAACCGTTTTCAGGCGGATATGGACAAAATGGCGTTTCACAAGATTGTGCGCGCCACGTCCCGTCGCGCGGACATTGCATATGAATATGAGAATGGCAACGTGGAATACGACGATATTGAAGATCCGTTGCCGTTTGACATCAATGCACCGATCATTGAGATTGCCGATGCCGATTATGCGCTTTGGTATCGCGACCTGAACGAAAACATGGATACCTATGCCGGAAAAACCGTGAAGTTCAAAGGTTTGGTGGCGGTGGAAGGGAAGATGCCGCCCGACAGTTTTGTGATCGGTCGACATATTATGACCTGCTGTGAGGACGATATTGCGTACGGTGGTTTGATTTGTGACTGGAAAGGCGCCAAAACGTTGAAACAGCGCGATTGGGTGGTGCTCACGGCACGCTTGACGGTGGAATACCACAAAGCCTATCGCAAAAAAGGGCCGGTGTTAAAAGCCATCAAGGTGGAAGCATCGAGTGCACCTGAACAGCAAGTGGCAACATTCTTCTGATAATTCAACAGCAAAAGGGCATACTGTTAGCGGTTCTTGAAAGGAACGGTGATGAGTATGCCTCTCTTTTTTTCGGAAAGTGCAACCGAGAACATCTCGCTGTTGCGACAGTATCTGCGTATCTCCGCGAGTTTTGATCTGGTACAGAGGGATATAACGGTTGCTGAAGCACCTGCCGCCGTTATTTTTGTGGATGGTATGGTGAAGGATGAAACCATGTCCAAAATGTTGCAATTTTTCTCCTCCATCAAGAAAGAGGATCGACAAAAGGTGACGGATGCCAACGCCTTTGCCGCACGGTTTGTACCGTATACCGAAGTGGCGGTGATCACCGATCCCGACGAAGTGGTAACGGCGGTGCTGTCGGGACAGTTGGCGTTTGTTGTGGATGGGTTTGCGGCGGTGTTTCTCATCGACGTGCGCACCTATCCCGTACGTGGCGTGGCCGAGCCGGAATCGGATCGCGTGTTGCGCGGACCGCACGATGGGTTTGTGGAAACGCTGGTGTTTAACACGGCATTGATGCGCCGTCATGTGCGCGATCCGCGCCTGACGATGGAATATATGCAGATCGGCTCGATCTCTAAAACCGACGTGGTGCTTTGTTATCTGGATGGGGTAACTCCGTCACGACACTTAAAAACCTTGCGCGAAAAGTTGCAAAACATCACCATTCCAAGCCTTTCCATGGGGCAGGAAAGTTTGGTGGAATGTTTGTTTCGCAAACAGCAGTGGTACAATCCGTTCCCGAAAGTGCGGTATACCGAACGCCCCGATGCGGCGGCCGCCGCCGTGATGGAAGGGCGTATCGTGGTGATGGTGGACAACACGCCCGTCGTCATGATCTTACCGACCTCGGTATTTGATTTCGTGCAGGACACTAACGACTATTACTTTCCGCCACTTGTGGGATCGTATTTGCGTTTGGTGCGCATCTTGGTGTTCGGGTTCACGATCTTTGTCACACCTGTGTGGTTTTTGCTCATTACGCATCCGCAATGGATTCCCGATTGGCTTTCGTTTATCCGCATCGAAAACCCCAACACCATACCGGTTATTGTGCAACTGCTGTTGGTAGAGGTGATGATCGATGCCATTCGTTTGGCATCGCTGAACACACCGAGTGCACTCAACAACGCATTTGGAGTCGTGGGTGCCTTGATTCTGGGCGAATTTGCGGTGACAGCCGGGTTGTTCGTGTCGGAAGTGTTGCTGTATATGGCGGCGGTCGCCGTGGCAACCTTCACACAGCCGAGCTTTGAGTTGGGGTATGCTTTCAAATTGTCGCGTATGCTGTTTTTGGTGTTGACCGCGTTGTTTGGCGTGTGGGGATTTGTGGGCGGTATTCTGTTGGTGGGCGTTGTTCTCGCCACTACGCAAACCGCGCTTGGGACGGGATATTTGTATCCCATTTTCCCGTTCAACCGTGTGGCGTTGCGCCGCTTGGTGGTGCGCCGTTTGTTGCACCGTAACAATGCGTTTCATAAATAGTAAAAAGCATTGGAAAAGCCACCCGTTGCGGTGGCTTTTCCAATGAAAAAACTATTGACATTTTTCGTCGTTTCCATTATAGTATGTATTAGTTGTTTAGTGCGCTAAACAACGAGCCGTTTCTACATATCGGAAACGGGGCATCTGAGCCAATATCAGCGGTATCCGGCGACGCCGCAATCGCGTGAAGGTTTCCCCTTACGGCGATTGTGAAAAACCCTTTGCGGAGGGCGTTGTTCAAAGTATCGCGTTCTCCGTGGGAGTCGGAGGATTTTAAACCGCAAAGGGGGATGCTTCTTATGGAAGACATTATTAAACTGCAAGACATTGCCGTATCGTTCGATGGCGAACCGGTGTTGGAAGGGTTGAACCTCAACATCAAAAACGGTGAATTCGTGACGTTACTGGGTCCTTCCGGTTGTGGAAAGACCACGACGTTGCGTATCATCGGTGGGTTTGTCACACCGGATCGCGGCGATGTCTTTTTTGACGGTCGTCGCATCAACGATATTCCACCGCATAAACGCGCGGTGAATACCATTTTTCAGCGGTATGCACTGTTTCCGCATCTGAACGTGTATGAAAACGTGGCGTTCGGCATGCGCATTCAAAAGAAGAAGAAGGATGAAATCGACGAAACGGTGCGGCGTATGCTGGCGCTCGTGAACCTTAAGGGGTTCGAAAAGCGTTCGGTCGCCACGTTGTCGGGCGGTCAGCAACAGCGCGTGGCGATTGCACGTGCACTTGCCAACAATCCCGGCGTTCTGCTGTTGGATGAGCCGCTGTCGGCATTGGATCTGAAACTGCGTAAGGATATGCAGGTGGAACTGAAGAATATTCAAAAAAGCCTCGGCATCACCTTCGTGTACGTGACTCACGACCAGGAAGAGGCTCTTTCGATGTCGGATACTGTGGTGGTGATGGACGGCGGCCGTATTCAGCAGATCGGTTCACCGCAGGACATCTATAACGAGCCGCAAAATGCCTTTGTGGCGGATTTCATTGGTGAGAGTAACATTCTGGACGGTATTATGCACGAGGATTATCTTGTGGAGTTCTTCGGGCGCAAGTTCAAATGTCTGGACAGCGGCTTTGAACCGATGGAGTCGGTGGACGTGGTTATCCGTCCGGAAGACATCGATATTGTTTCTCCCGAAAAGGGCAGTTTGGTCGGTACTGTGACCGAAGTGACCTTTAAGGGTGTGCACTTTGAAACGATCGTGGATTTCAAAGGTTTCAAATGGCTGATTCAGACAACCGATTATTACGCGCCTGACAGTGTGATCGGTATCGTGTTGAATCCCGAGGACATTCACATTATGAAGAAGTCCGAGTATTCGGGTATGTTCGGCGATTACAGTTCCTATTCCGAAGAATTTGAAGAGATGGCCGACCCGAACGCCGACCTTGCAGAAGAGACGACAGGGGAGGAGACGCGATGAAATCCAAAGTTTCTGCCGCTCCGTTTGGGCTGTGGATGCTGTTGTTCACCGTGGTTCCGTTGGCAGTGGTGGTGTGGTTTGCCTTTACCGACGAAAGCGGTGCGTTTACCCTTGCCAATTTGATGGATGTCAAGATGTTCGTTCCCACCTTCTGGAAATCCATTTGGATGGGTGCCGTGTCCACGGTGATCTGCCTTTTGCTGGCATATCCGCTGGCATACGGTATTTCCCGCACCACCGCTCGCACACAAACGGTGATGGTGATGCTGGTTATGTTGCCGATGTGGATGAACTTTTTGCTGCGCACCTATGCGTGGATGTCCCTTTTGGAGGATAACGGTCTGATCAATCGCTTTCTGGAAATAATCGGTCTGCAACCCGTACATATGATCAACACAAACGGTGCGGTGATTCTCGGCATGGTGTATAATTTTCTGCCGTATATGGTGATTCCGCTGTATTCCGTGATGATCAAGATTGATAACCGCTTGATCGAAGCGGCACAAGATCTTGGGTGCAATGCGGCACACACCTTCCGTCACGTGGTGCTTCCGCTCTCCAAACCGGGCATTGTGTCGGGCATCACTATGACCTTTGTGCCGGCGGTAAGCACATTTGTTATCACCAAGTTGCTCGGCGGCGGCAAAGATATGCTGATCGGTGACGTCATTGAACTCTTGTTTATGGGCAGCAGTAAGGAATACAACATCGGCGCCATGCTCTCGTTGCTGTTGATGGTGCTGATGGTGATTTGCATGACGACCATGCGGTTTGTGGACAATCAAGAAGACGAAATGGAGGGCTTGATGGTATGAAATGGCTCTCCCGTGTGTATAACACAATTATTTTCATCTTTTTGTATTTGCCGATCGTGGTGTTGATGGTGTTTTCCTTCAACGATTCCAAAAACCGTGCCCAGTGGAAAGGGTTCACGCTGGATTGGTATCGTGACTTGTTCCAAAATGAGCTGATTTTGGAATCGCTGAAAGTGACTTTGACGGTCGCGGTGTTGGCGGCGATTATTGCCACCGTGATCGGCACGGCCGCGGCGGTGGGAATCCACGGCATGAACAACCGCATGAAACGAGCGTTCTTGTTTGTGAACAACATTCCGATGGTGAATCCCGAAATTGTCAGCGGTGTGGCGCTCATGTTGATGTTTGTGTTTGTGTATCGCGCTACCGGTTTGTTACGTCCCGGTTTTAGTACCTTGCTGATCGCGCACATTACGTTTTGTATTCCGTATGTGGTGTTGCAGGTGATGCCCAAATTGCGGCAAATGAACCGTCACATGTATGAAGCGGCGTTGGATCTTGGGTGTTCTCCCATCAGCGCGTTTGTGCGCGTGGTATTGCCCGAAATTGCGCCCGGTATCGTGACGGGTGCCCTGATGGCGTTCACCATTTCGCTGGATGATTTCGTGATCAGTTATTTTAACGCAGGTTCAACGGCGCAGACCTTGTCGGTCACCATTTATTCCATGACAAAGAAACCTGTCACGCCCGAAATCAACGCGCTGTCTACGTTGATGTTTGCAGCGGTGCTGTTCCTTTTGTTGCTCGTGAATTTCGGGCAAATTCGCGACGATGCGCGCAGGGCAAAGGCGGCTCGTCGGTAAAGGAGGTTTACGTAATTGAAAAAAATTGCGATCCTTTTGATCGTGGCGCTTCTGTTGCCGTTTGGCTTGTGCGGATGCTCGCAAGACGAGGGTGTTACGCTGAACGTGTTTAACTGGGGCGAATACATTGATGACGAGATTCTGGATGTCAATCGCGCATTCGAAGAAGCGACGGGCATCAAAGTGAATTATAAAACCTTCGATTCCAACGAGTCGATGTATACCCTTGTCAGTACGGGTGCGGCCGATTACGACGTGGTGTTTCCCTCCGACTATATGGTGGGACGCATGATCGACGAAGGTCTGCTTGCCGAATTGAATTTTGATAATATCCCCAACTATCAATACATCGACCAAAAGCTGTGCGAAAAATTCAGTTATGACCCCGAAGGGAAATATTCCATTCCGTATCTGTGGGGCACGGTCGGCATTTTCTATAACACGAAATACGTGTCGCAAGAAGAAGTGGAATCGCAAGGCTGGGGCGTTCTCTGGAACGAAAAATACCGCGACAAGATCTACATGTTCGACAATCCGCGCGATTCCTTTGCGGTGGCGCAAGCCCATTTGGGCTATTCCATTAACACCACAAATGAAGCAGAGCTGAACGCTACTTACGATAAGTTGATCGAACAAAAGGATCTGGTACAAGGGTATTACATGGACCAGATCTTCCAGAAAATGATTAACGAGGAAGGCTGGCTTGCACCCTATTACGCAGGCGACGGAAGTATTATGATGGATCCCGACGAAGGCAATCCCAACATTGCGTTTTATATGCCGCCCGGTGCCAACATGTTTGTGGATGCGATGTGTGTGTTGAAATCCTCGAATATGAAAGCGGAGGCGGAAGCATATATCAACTTCCTTTGCGGCACCGAAGCGGCGCTTGCCAACGCGGAATACGTGGGATATTCCACCCCTCACACCGAAGCACGTGGGCTGTTGGATCCCGAACTGGCAAACGATCCGATGTATTATCCTTCCGATGCCATGCTCTCGACGACCGAAGTGTTTTTGACTCTTCCCGAAGCGACCAATAAGTTGATGAACCGTCTGTGGATCAAACTAAAGATATATTGAGGCGATTGGATGGAAGCGTTCAATTTGTGGAATACCATTCCGGGTGAGGCGGCAGAAATTCCTGCCATTATTCCGTAACAAAAGAAAAGCTACTCGTCAGAGTAGCTTTTCTTTTGTTACGGAACGAATGACGTGGGATAGGGAGGATGCATCGGCATAGCCTTGGAACGTAACGTCGATCATCATGCTGTTGTTGCTGTAAATCGTGCTCTTTTTCACGGTGGAATCCTTTCCAAAGACAAAGTATAGCACAAGGTAGTTTGTGTTGCAACGACAAAACATCGAAATATTTTCGAATTTCATTTTCCTTCATACGTGGCAACAGCGTCCACGTCGTATTGTTTGAGCGCATCGCGTCCGTTCAATCCTGCCAATTCCAACAAAAACAGGATCTTCACCACGTTGCCGCCCAGTTCTTCCACCAATTCGGCGGCGGCTTTAATGGTGCCGCCGGTAGCGATCAAATCGTCGATCAATACCACGCGTTGGCCGGGCTGAACGGCATCCTTGTGGATTTCAATTTCTGCCGTGCCGTATTCCAACGCGTATTCCTTGGAAACGGTTTCGCGCGGAAGTTTGCCTTTTTTGCGAATCGGAACAAACGGCTTGTTGAAGTGATAGGCAAGCGGCGCACCGAAGATAAATCCACGGGATTCCGCACCGGCGATCACGTCAAACTCGACACCTTCCAAACGGGATTTCAGTTCGTCGATCGCCAGGTGAAATCCATCGGCATCCTGCAAAATGGAGGTGACGTCCCGAAACATAATGCCCGGTTCGGGAAAGTCGGGGATGGTGATTATATAGTCTTTGACAGTTTTCATTGGAATCAACTCCTATCCTCTTTACTTTATCAAGAAATCCTATAAAAGTAAAGAGTTTTCTCACATTTTCTTGACCGAAATAGGGAATCGTGCTATACTTTTTCTATCACGTTCTAGGAGAGACTTTAATTATGAACACAACCGAACAACTGTCCGCCATTCGTTTGTTTTTGTTTGATATGGACGGTACGTTGTATCTTGGCAATCAGTTGTATCCGTTCACCAAAGATCTGCTGAAAGCCATCAAAGAGAGCGGCCGCCGTTATCTCTTTATGACCAACAACTCGGCACGCAGTGTGGTGGATTACATTGCAAAATTGGAGCGGCTCGGCATCGCGGCGGAATACGAGGATTTTATCACGTCGTCGCAGGCGACCATTTGGTATTTGAAGCGCCATCACGCCGATGCTGTGCTGTATGTGTGCGGTACAGAATCGCTGAAACGAGAGTTGCGTGATGCAGGTTTTACCGTGACCGAAAACACCGATGAGGTGACGTGCATCGTCATTGGAAACGACACCGAGTTGACCTTCAAGAAATTGGACGATATTTCCCGGATGCTTTGCACACGGGATCTGCCGTATGTTGCCACCAACCCCGATTGGGTCTGCCCGACAGAATACGGCAGTGTGCCCGATTGCGGCAGTTTTTGCGAGATGCTGTATCGTGCCACGGGCAAACGCCCCGTGTTTATCGGCAAGCCCGAAGCATTGATGCCGCAACTGGCGATGGAACGCACGGGTTACGGCAAAGAGGAAACCGCCGTGGTGGGTGATCGTATTTATACCGACATCAAAAGCGGTTTGAACGCAGGTACGGTGAGTGTTTTGGTGATGAGTGGCGAGACCACCGAGGAGATTTTGAACGCATCGGAGGATAAGCCGGATTTGGTGCTTTCGGATGCAGGTGAAATTCTGAAAGCGTTGATGGAGTGATTGTATGAAGAAAAACCAAAAGCGAAAGGGCATCGGACTGATTCGACGGTTTCTTCCGTATTATAAGAAATACCGTTTTGTCTTGCTGCTTGATCTGTTCTGCGCCGCGTTGACCACGGTGTGTGAACTGGTGTTGCCGATGATTGTGCGGCGCATCACGGGGCTTGCCACCAACGATTTGGCCTCGCTCACCGTCGGTTTGATCGTGCGGTGCACGGTGTTGTATGTTCTGTTGCGCGTGGTGGATACCGCGGCGAATTATTACATGGCAACCGTGGGCCACATCATGGGCACAAAGATCGAAACCGATATGCGCCACGATTTCTTTGCCCATTTGCAAAAGCTGTCCTTTTCCTATTATGACAATGCCAAGATCGGCACGCTGATGTCGCGTATCACCAACGACTTGTTTGACGTGACGGAATTTGCGCATCATTGTCCCGAAGAGTTCTTTATTGCAGGCATCAAGATCGTGTGCTCTTTTGCCATTTTGTGTACCATGAGCGTGCCGCTTACGCTGATCGTGTTTTCGGTGATTCCGCTTATGATCGTTGTGCTCTCTTTCTTCAGCAAGCGGATGAAAGCACAGTTTCGTGAATCGCGCACCAAGATCGGTGAATTGAATTCGCAGGTGGAGGATAGCCTGCTTGGTGTGCGCGTGGTGAAATCCTTTGCACAGGAATCGTGTGAACAAGAGAAGTTTGATCGCGGCAATCTGCGCTTTTTGGACGTGAAAGCGCGGATGTACCGCACGATGGGCGCATTTCAATCCAGCACCCGTTTGTTCGACGGCGTGATGTACATTCTGGTGGTGGCGGCCGGTGCGGTGTTTTTGATGAAACGTGCCATCACGGCGGCGGATTACGTGGCATACTTGATGTTTGTCACCACGCTGATCACCTCGGTGCGCCGTATCGTGGAGTTTACCGAGCAATTCCAACGTGGCATGACGGGCATTGAACGCTTTGGTGAGATCTTGGATGTTCAGCCGGAGATTTGCGATGCCAAAGATGCGGTAGCTCTTAAAGACGTGAAAGGGGACATTGTGTTCGACAACGTGTCCTTCCGCTATAACACCGAAACACCCTGCGTGATCGAGGGGATGAACCTCACGGTCAAAGCAGGGGAGAGCGTGGCGTTGGTTGGTCCGTCCGGTGGCGGCAAAACCACACTTTGCTCGCTGATACCGCGCTTTTACGATGTGAGCGATGGCACGATTTTGCTGGACGGTCAGGATATTCGCACGGTGACTATGCATTCGCTTCGTGAAAACATTGGTACGGTGGCGCAGGATGTGTACCTCTTTTCGGGCAGTGTGCGCGAAAACATTGCTTATGGTAAAAACGATGCTACCGACGAAGAAATTACGGAAGCGGCCACGCTGGCAGGTGCGCATGAATTTATTAAAGAGTTGCCCGATGGTTATGATACCTACGTGGGTGAACGCGGTGTGAAACTGTCGGGCGGACAAAAACAACGCATTTCCATTGCCCGTGTGTTCTTGAAAAATCCGCCCATTCTGATTTTGGACGAAGCCACCAGTGCACTGGATAATGAAAGCGAACGATTGGTGCAACAGTCGCTTGAACGGTTGGCAAAAGGGCGCACAACCTTTACCATTGCGCACCGCCTTACCACCATCCGCAATGCCGATCGCATTTTGGTGTTGACCGAAAACGGTATCGAAGAATCCGGTACGCATCACGAATTGATGCGAAAAGGCGGTTTGTACAGTGAGTTGTACGCGATGTATTCTGCAAACTAAAAGAACGTCCCTCCAATCGGAGGGACGTTCTTTTTCTTTATTTTCCCAGCATTCGGTACATCAAGCGATACCCGATTTCTTGATGAATGCCCGTGTTGCGTGCCGCCGCTTCGGTGAAACGAGTCACACCGCTGTTCTTCTTGTCGTTACTGCGATACAAAAGGTAGGGGACGGGATCCGACGTATGGGTGCGAATGGTAAGCGGTGTCGGATGGTCGGGGAGGATGAGGATGGTGTATTCATCCATCTCATCAAGAGCTTTCAACAGCGGTCCCAATACACGGGAATCAATGTCCTCGATTGCCTTCACTTTGTTTTTTATTTCACCGCGGTGACCGCACTCATCGGGGCCTTCCAGATGAATGTACACCAGATCCTGACCGCGCTTCAACTCGTCAATGGCGGCATTCAGCTTGCCTTCGTAGTTGGTGTCAATGTAACCCGTGGCACCTTCCACCGCGCACACGTGCATATCGGCAATGCGTGCAATCCCTTTGAGCAGATCGACCGCCGAGATCATGGAACCTTTGATACCGAAACGCGCGGTGAAGTTCTGCAAACTGGGACGGTGTCCCTGTCCCCACAGCCAAATGGCGTTGGCAGGATTCTTGCCCTTTTGGGCACGTGCTTTGTTGATGGGATGATCACGCAAAATGTCTACACTTTGTTGCATCAGTTGCAACAGCGGTGCGGCATCGGGGTGCGAGGGGATATACTCGCCAATCACACGACCCGTAATGTCGTGCGGCGGCGTGATCTTGCCAAGCGCGGTTTTGCCCCCGTGCCATACCAGACAATGGCGATATGCCGTGCCGGTGTAAAAATCGAATTCACCGCCGCCGAGCGATTCCTGCAACGTGCGAACGATCGCATCCGCTTCGGCCGTGGGAATATCGCCTGCGCAATAGTCCAGAATCGTCTTTTCGGCGTATACTTCATCATCCGACAATGTCACCAAATTGCACCGCAACGCCACGTCATCATCCGCCAAATCGATGCCGATGTTGGCGGCTTCCAACGGGGAACGGCCGGTGTAACACTCTTTGGTATCGTAGCCGAGCACCGCCAGGTTTGCCACGTCACTGCCGGGGGATAATCCGTCGGGGACAGTACGCACCGTGCCGACTTCTGCATGACACGCCAAGGCATCCATATACGGTTTATGAGCAGCTTCGGCAGGAGTCTGTCCGTTCAGTCCGTCAAACGGAACGTCCGCCATACCGTCGCACAACAGAACTACGTATTTCAAAATGATCACCATTCCTTTCGCTTGCTTTCTATTATACTCAAATTGTAAAAAAAGGGAAGAGGTTTCCAATGTTTTTTTCAAATGTGGTTGATTTTTCTTTTGAAATGCGGTATACTGTCGGTAAGATGATAATGGGGGAGTTTGGTGGCAAAATTCCCTTCTTTTCAGAAAGCGAGGCAATGGTATGTATACATTTATGGCAGCGGTGGAGTCCGGCAGCGTGATTGTCGGCAACTCCTTGATGACGGGTCTGATCCTGCTTGTGGTGGTGTTTGCGGCACTGGTGGCTTTGTCGCTGGTGATTCAGATGTTTGGTAAGATCGGCGCGTCCGAAAAAGAAGCGCCGAAGCCTGTGACACCACCTGCACCGAAGGTGCAAAAAGCGGTTGCGGTGCCGACGGCGGTTTCCGCGCCGACTGAGGATGAAGACGAAATCGCGGCTGTGATTGCGGCCGCCGTTGCTATGATGGCGCCTTCCGGTGTGACCTATCGTGTGCGCCGCATTACACCTGTCGGTGTGCGCGCCCGTTCCGAATGGGCAACCGCCGCCGTGCGGCAGAACACCATGCCGTTTTAATGTACAGTTAGGAGGGGCACCGTGGAAGCATTATTGAAAGCAATTGTTGAGTTGTGGAATGAATCCGGTTTTGCACAACTTATGAATTTTGAAGGCGGCGGCTGGAAGAATCTCATTATGATTCTGGTGTCGTTTGTACTTATTTATCTGGCAATCAAAAAGCAGTTTGAGCCGATGCTCTTGTTGCCGATTGCGTTTGGTATGTTGCTGTGCAACCTGCCGCTCGGCGGCATTATGGACCCGCAGCAAAACCAGTTGATTCCGCTCACAGAGGCGGAATTGGAGCAGTATGCAAACGGCGTTTTCGCACAGAATTACCCTGTGTTCGAGGATATGGCCGGTAACCTTTATTGGCAGCATTTTGATCAGGGCGGCCTAATGTGGTATTTGTATCAAGGCGTGAAGTTCGGCATTTATCCGCCGCTCATCTTCCTTGGTATCGGTTGCATGACCGATTTCGGTCCGCTGATCTCCAACCCGAAGAGCTTGTTGCTTGGTGCAGCCGCGCAGTTCGGTATCATTACCACCTTTATCGGTGCACGTGCTATGGGTCTGTTCGGTGTGGAGTCGTTGACGTTCAGCGAAGTGGAAGCGGCCTCCATTGCCATCATCGGCGGTGCGGACGGTCCGACAGCCATTTTCTTGACCTCGCAGTTGGCACCGCATCTGCTTGGCGCAATCGCGGTGGCGGCGTATTCGTATATGGCGCTGGTGCCGATCATTCAGCCGCCCATTATGAAAATGCTCACCACCAAAGAAGAGCGTGCCATTAAAATGGATCAGCTTAAACCCGTTACCAAGAATCAGAAGATTCTGTTCCCGATCGTGGTGACGTTGCTTTGTGTGTTGCTGTTGCCTTCGGCGGCGCCGCTGATCGGTATGCTGATGCTGGGTAACCTCTTCAAAGAGTCCGGCGTGGTGGAACGTCTGTCCAAGACGGCACAGAACGACTTGATGAACATTATTACTATATTCCTCGGTGTCACGGTTGGCGCCACGGCAAATGCCGACACCTTCTTGCAGCCGAAAACATTGCTCATCATCTGCCTCGGCTTGATCGCATTCAGTTTCGGCACGGCAGGCGGTGTGTTGTTTGCCAAACTTATGAACATGTTCAGCAAGAAGAAGATCAAGTCGGAGGCCAAGCGGTCTTAGGAAGACAAGACTCACTGACAACTCCTTGGCTCACAGAACGACATGGCTACGATCCGACTTCATCATCTGCCTCGGCTTGATCGCATTCAGTTTCGGCACGGCAGGCGGTGTGTTGTTTGCCAAACTTATGAACATGTTCAGCAAGAAGAAGATC
>JAZNTC010000172.1:0-3281 GCA_045591605.1 Acutalibacteraceae bacterium
GTGTGTCCGACCACTGCTCCAACATTGCCGTTTCCACCATTCAGCGCAACACGGCAAAGCAGGATGCGCACAAGTATCTGCGCAGTATCAAGAAAGACGAAAACGGTGCCTACTCGGTGCTGTACAAAGAGTTCGAAAAGAAATATCTGGAAGACGTTTGATGACGGATATCCAAAAAGCGGGAGTGTTCTTCGGGGCACTCCCGTTGTTTATTAAAATTTTACTGGACAGTTGTCGTGTTTTCATTTATAATGGGAAATGAAAGGTTGTAACGATATGCCGCTGAATGGTTTTTCGCGAAAAGGGTTTGAACACGCCGAATACCCGTTTTGAGGCATTTGCCACCGAAGTGATGCGTGAACAAACTCCCTCTACCCTGACGGTGCTGTTTGGGACTGACGTGCATTCCATTCGTGAATACATCAACTATGCGCCCGTTTATGAAAAGGGGCAGGAAATGGTGGGTTTCTCACACCGCACCGCCGATCGAAACCGAGATGCACAACCGCGATCTCTTCGCCGCATTTGCCGCCAACCGCTCGCACGACGTGTTGGCGCACCTCTACGGACATTATCACCGCGACACCGTCAAGGTGGTGGACGGCGTGGGAACTGTCGGCAAAGACATCTACAACAGTCGGGAGTGTATGCTGATCGATAAAGCCACCCGTCGTTTAACCTCCAAGCGGTACGGCTTGCGCGCACTCGACCGTGTATATTGATTTGTAAGGAGAAGCTAAGATGGCAAGAGAACGCTATTTGATCGGTGTGGACACCGAAAAACTGCAAGCAGAACGTGTGCCTGAACGCCCCCTCACCTTCCACGAGAAACTGGGCAAGTTTTGGTACAACTATCAATGGTGGGTAATCATCGGCACCGTGATACTGATTTTGATCATCTTTGCCGCCATCCTGGTCGGCAAAAAAGAAAAGGTAGATTACACCTTGGTGCTGGTGACCAAAGGCAAGTTGGCACAGACCGCCATGGATGAACTGGCGGATGAGCTGGAACGCGTGGGAGAAGATCTGGACGGCAACGGCAAGGTGGCGGTGCAGATCGTTCCCTTGGTGATGACCGACGACGGTGATTACGTGGAACTTGCCACCATCTTCGGAAGCGGAAGCCATGTGCTGTTTGCCATGGAACCGACCTATTACCAAGAACAGATCGAAGCGTATGAAGAGGGCGACGACTACTATTTTGCAACGCTGAACGCCGAACACGAAGGGTTGGCGGAACACAAGCGGTATTGGAACTGGAAAGACTCGTATTTCCTCACCTATGCAAGCGGTGTGTTCCCACAGAATCTCTATTTCGGCGTGCGAGCACCTGTGGGTACGGCAAGTGGTCGGGCGGAAGAATCTGCCGACTGTGTGCGCTTGTTGGAACAGTTTATTGCCGAAAACCCAATGCAGAACACAACCGAACCGACAGAATAAAATAAAACCCCTGACGGGGTTTTATTTTATTGACAAATCGGTCTGTTTGTGATACCATAGCGGCTATATAACTAACGGAAGGTGATCGGTATGAATGAAGTGTTGACGTTTTTCACGCAAAACGGATGGACAGAACAGATCATTTGGTGTGTGCGCATTGCGGCGGCGGCTGTGTGCGGTTGTTTCATTGGGTATGAACGCACGCGCCGTTCCAAAGGGGCCGGTATTCGCACCCACATGATCATTGCGATGAGTGCGGCGTTGATGACCATCGTGTCCAAATACGGCTTCTTGGATATGGTGGGCACGGGGTTGAACGCCGATGCCACGCGCATTGCGTCCAACATCGTCACGGGTATCCCCTTCCTTGGTGCCGGTGTCATTTTGGTGCGGCAGAAGAACGCCTCGGTGCAAGGCTTGACCACGGCGGCCGGCATGTGGGCGACCTGCGGTATCGGCATGGCACTGGGTGCCGGGCTGTACGCCATCGGCGTGTTCGGCACGCTGTTGCTCCTTGTGATGCAGTTGTTGCTTCACCAAGTGCTCACAGGACACGACAATATTTTTCTCGGCGAAGCGCTCCTTCGTGCCGATTTGGATTTTGATGCCGAGGATGCGTTGACCTCTACCTTTTCCGAATACGCCCTCACGGTGACAAAAAGCCGTGTGCGCCGCACCGCCGACGGGCGGTTTGAATACGCCATTTCCTTCAAAAGCGGTGTGGAGATCCCGGCCGGTGTGCTGGCCAAAGCGCTTGCCGAAACCCCCGAATTTGTGTCCATAGAAACATAAAGGACTTGTAAATTGTTCCAAAAAGTGATATACTGCCATTAGGAAGGGAGGGATTGCCGCATGCTGTTGGTCTTGGATATGGGGAACACCAACATCACCGTGGGTGTGTTTGACGGTGACCGTTTGGTGGTGGAATCGCGTTTGGCGACCGATTATCGCAAGATGGAAGACGAATATGCCATGGATCTGATGGATATTCTGCATCTTTACAATCTGCACCGTAACGACATTCACGGGGCCATTTTCAGTTCGGTCGTCCCCTCGCTCGACCGTGCCGTTCGCCACGCCATCCGCAAGGTGGCGAAGGTGGATCCGATTCAGGTGGGACCCGGTGTGAAAAGCGGCATGGACATTCGCATCGACAATCCGAAACAGCTTGGTGCGGATCTGCTGGTGGGCGCCGTGGCGGCCTTGGCAAAATTCGGTGCTCCCTGCCTTTTGTGGGATCTCGGCACCGCCACTAAAGTGTCGGTGATCGATAAAAACGGGGCGTTCCGCGGCGGCGCCATTATGCCGGGCATTCGCACCTCGCTGGATTCGCTCAGCCACGCGGCGGCGCTGTTGCCTGCCGTAAGTATCGATACACCGCCTGCGGTGATCGGCACCAACACGGTGGATTGCATGGCATCGGGCACCGTGTTCGGCACGGCGTGCATGATTGACGGTATGAGTGACCGCATCGAAGTGGAACTCGGCTATCCCGTAAAAGTGGTGGCCACAGGCGGTCTTGCCGGTGAGATCGTGACCCATTGTCACCGCGACATCCCCTATGATTCCTCTCTTTTGCTGGACGGTCTTCGCTTGATCTATCAAAAGAATGTGAAATAACTCTCGGCGTTCACCCGTTCGGGGAACGACCGTTTAGGTTAAACCGACAAACCCGAACTCCGTTTTGGGAAGGCGGATTTTCACCCTATCGGCGTTAAAATGCTCGGCAATCCGCGAGGATTACCTCCGCTTTTGCCTTGACATGACAAAAATCCGCTCTTTCCAAAATCTACGATCTCATAGTGAGGAGATTTCGAGGGGGGTGTTCCGGTTGGGCGAAG
>JAZNTC010000173.1:0-4768 GCA_045591605.1 Acutalibacteraceae bacterium
GAGGCTGCACGCAAGAGAAAGTTCAAATAAGGTGACGCGAGTAATCCGAACCTGCCTCTAAGCGGCATATTTCGGTGTTTTCCGCTCTTTTTTCTTTGACAGGCGCGAGCCTGTCGGCAGAAAAGAAGAAACGGAAACCCCACGAAATCTGCTCGCTTTGAGGTCGAAGATTTTAAGAAGCACGGATTTCTCGGTCAACCAAGGCAAAAACGGAGCCAATACTTTCGTATTGGCGAGTATTTTAACGCAGGGTGAACGAAAATCCGCCTTCTTAAAACAGGTTCGAATTGTTCGTGTCACCTTATGGTATGATGGAAACGTGCTTTCTGCCGTTCGACAGAAAACGACGGATATTTTTGGAAAGGAAGGGTATCCTTGATAGAGTTCCGAGGTGTTTATAAAACGTACGACAGCGGCATCAAAGCCCTGAAAGACGTGAACATACACATTGATAAAGGCGAGTTTGTATTCATTGTCGGTGCTTCCGGCGCGGGTAAAAGTACCTTTTTGAAGCTGATCATGCGCGAAGAGGTGGCCAACGCAGGCGAAGTGATTGTGAACGGATACGACCTGAACCGTATGAAACGTCGCAGGGTGCCGTTTTTCCGCCGTACGATGGGCATTGTGTTTCAGGATTTCCGCCTGATCCCCAAAATGAACGTATTCGACAACGTGGCGTTTGCCATGCGTGTGACGGGTGCATCGCGTAATGAGGTGCGTCGTCGCGTGCCCTACGTGTTGCAACTGGTCGGCTTGCAGGATAAGATGCACAGCTTCCCGTCGGAACTGTCGGGCGGTGAGCAACAGCGTGTGGGTTTGGCGCGTGCGCTTGTGAATAACCCGGCGATGATTATTGCGGACGAGCCGACGGGCAACGTGGACCCCGAGATGTCCCACGAGATCGTGTCCTTGCTGTCCGAAATCAACGCGCTCGGCACCACCGTGCTGATGGTCACGCACGAACATAATTTGGTGAACGAGTTCCACCACCGTGTCATCACAATCAAAGACGGCGAAGTGGTGTCGGATACGCGAGACGGAGGTGATGCGTCGTGAAGTGGAGCAGTTTTCAATATCTGATCCGTGAAGGGTTCCGCAACCTGTGGCAAAACCGTTTCATGGCGGCGGCCTCCATCGGCGTGTTGGTCTCCTGTCTGTTGTTGACGGGCGGCGCTTACCTCGCATTTGTGAACATCGACAACATGTTCGACTGGGTGTATGAACAAAACGTGGTGGTGGCGTTTGTGGACGAAGCCGTTGCCGAATCCGACGTGGCGGCACTCGAAGAAAAATTGGAAGGCATCAACAACGTGGTGGGGGTGGACTTCCTTTCAAAAGAGGACACCTTACTGCGTATGCAGGAATCCCTGCCGCCTGCTTTGTTTGAAAGTTTGAAAGGGGAGAACAACCCCTTACAGCACAGTTACATCATCACCTTCGGTGATCTGGCGAAGTTCGACAGCACGCTGCAACAGGTGGAAGGCGTGGAGGGCATCGCTTCGGTGAGTTACAGCGGTGATCTCGCCGCCACCTTGACGCGTGTGCGTCAGGTCATTCTCACAGTGGGCGGATGGATCATTGCGGTGCTGCTCTTGGTATCGCTGTTCATTATTTCGAACACCATCAAACTGACGGTGTATAGCCGTCGTCTGGAAATCTACATCATGAAATCGGTGGGTGCCACCGATGCCTTTATCCGTTTCCCCTTTGCGGTGGAAGGCATGGTGATGGGACTTTTGTCGGGCGGTTTGGCGTATGGTATCATGTACTACCTCTACAACAAACTGGCTGCCAGCGTTTCCTTTGGCCCGATGCTCGGGCTGGTGAGTTTCTCGCGCGGCTACTTGTGGCTGATTTTGTTGATCGGTTTCCTTGTGGCAGGCTTGCTCACGGGTGTGCTTGGCAGTGTGATCTCGATGAGTCGTTACCTGAAAACCGAGGGTAGCGAACAAGTGTAATCCGAAAGGAAAGGTAAAAGTATGCAACAAAAAACAGGAAAACGACCCCTTTTGCGTATCGTCTCCCTTGTTATGGTGTTGGTGCTGTCGGTGAGCAGTTTTCTCACCTTTTCGCCCGCAACGACTACGCGTGCGGCAACGCTGGATGAACTGCAAGATCAGTTGGAGGCGTTGGAAAAGGAAGAAGCGGCGCTGAAAGAACAGCTTGCCGACTGCAAAAACGACGTGGCGCGTCAGCGCGAATATGCCAATTCGCTGAAAGGGAAGATCGAAAACAGCAAAAGCCAGATCGAACTGTTGCGCCAACAAGTGGAACTGTTGAACCAACAGGTGGACGAAAAAGCGGCGGCGATCGAAGAAAAGGGCGCGGCGATTTTGGCGCGCGAAGAGGAGATCGCGGCAAGAAAGCAGGAGATCAACGATAAGATCGCTCTGTTTGGCGAGCGGTTGCGTGTGATCGCGCAGACGGGCAATCTCAGCTCGTTGCAGATGCTGTTCAACACCGAAAACTATCTCGACTATCTTTTGAAAGCCGCGGTGGTGAAGCGCATTGCACAAAAGGATCAGCGTGAGATCGATGCCTTGAACGGCGAGATCGAAGCACTGAACGGGGAGATCGCGCAGCTCGGCGATGAAAAAGCCGCATTGGATGCCGAGCGTGCCGCGCTGGAAGCCGAACGCCAAGAGATTGAAGCACTCAAAGCGGTGGCAGATGAAAAGAAAGCCGAGCTGGATGTGCTGTATGCCGAGTGTAACAAGGTGTTGGCCAGCTTGGAAAGCTCCATGGATGCCGTGAATGCGGAATTGAAAAAGAAGCAAGAGGAAGAGGCACGTTTGGATGCCGAGATCAAACGCATCTTGGAATCCCAGCAGTCCACCGGTCGCTACACCGGCGGCACGATGTACTGGCCTGTTCCCACCGTGAAAAACATCTCGTCCTATTTCGGTCACCGTTGGGGCACCTTGCACCGCGGTATTGACATTGCAAACGGTCGCATTCCGATCTACGGTGAAAACATCGTGGCAGCAGCCGACGGCAAGGTTATTTACGTGAATCCGTCCGGATGGGGCGGCGGCTACGGCCTGTTTGTGATGGTGGATCACGGACTGGATAACAACGGACGTCAGATCGTGACGCTGTATGCGCATATGTCCGCCACCTTGGTGACGGTGGGACAGACGGTGCGCGGCGGTCAGACGGTGCTTGGTCGTGCCGGTTCCTCCGGCAACGTGACCGGTCCGCACCTGCACTTTGAGGTGCGTGTGAACGGCACGGCGGTGGATCCGTTGGCGAACGGCTATTTGAAGGCAAATTCATAAGAAGCGGGTGTGTGCTATGCGTAAGCGGTTGTCGTGGGGCGCCGTGTTGTCCCTTATGATCATCGTGGTGGCAGTCACGGTGTGTGTGACCATGTTGATCGCCATGCGGCGTTTTAATGCGCAGGTGAACGAATTGAATAACCGCCAGGCGATGTACAGTTACGTGGCGGATGTGGATAACGCCATTCGGCAGAATTATTACGGCACGATCGACGAAGAGACGTTGCGTCGTTGCATTGCCGGTGGGCAGATTGGCGGTATCGGCGATAAGTATGCCCGTTATTACACGCCCGAGGAGTACAACGCCCGTTTGGCGTCGCTGGCAGGACAATCCTCCGGTTTCGGTGTGGACGTGGTGTTAAACGAAAACAGCGAGGTAGTCATCAGCAACGTATACGTCAATTCGCGTGCGTACAGCGCCGGTTTGCAAAAGGGCGACACGGTGGTGGCACTCAACAAAACCGCGCTGGGCGACAATCCGCTGGGTACGGTACAACAAGCGTTGAACGGCAATGCCTCCATTATTCTCACGGTGCGCCGTGGGGATTTGGAAACCGCGTTCGATATTTCTTCCTCGTCCTATGAACAGGTGTGTGTGGAAAGTGAATTGAACGGTACGGTGGGCTACCTGCGCGTGGAACGCTTGACCGACGTGACCCCCAAACAAGTGGTGAAAGCGTTGGATACGCTGAAAGAAGGCGGCGCGACCGCATTGGTGTTGGATCTGCGCGGTGTGGACGGCGGTTCACGCGAGGCGGCGCAAGAGATGCTCTCTGTTTTATTGCCGCGCGGTCAGTATGGATATTATAAGGACAAGAGCGGCACAACGGCTCTGCAAGCGGAAGAAACCCGACAGATTGATATGCCGTGCGCCGTGTTGGTAAACAAAAAAACGGCAGGCGAAGCCGAGTTGATTGCCGGGGCGTTGCGCCAGATGGAGAACGTGGCATTGGTGGGCAACACCACCGCCGGGCGTTCGTTTGTGCAAGCCCTGTTCCCCTTGTCGGCGGATAACGCGGCGGTGCGTATCACGGTGGGCGAATACCTGCTGAAAGACGGCAAGGGCTGGGAAGGCACCGGTCTTCTCCCGAACGTGGAAGTGTCGCTCACGACAGAGCAGGAAGCCGCACCCGACCTCGTGACAAAAGACCAAGACGCGCAGTATCAAGCGGCGGTGGATTGGCTCGTGTCGGGTAATGCGCCGGTTGTGCCGCCTACGACCACAACCACCACGACCACTACTACGGCGGCGACCACCACGACGGATGAGGGCGATGCCACCACCACGACGGGGGATACTGCGGAGACGGGTACGACCGTCACCACCACAACAACGGCAAATTAACCTCAAGCAGAGGAGACGCATCCGAACACGCCTAAAACGGCATAATTTCGATGCTTTTCGGCTTGTTGTCGGTGGCAGGCGACAGCCTTGCCACCTTCGCCGCACCGAAAATCACACGAAATTCCACTCGTTTTAGGTCGAAGAA
>JAZNTC010000174.1:0-13265 GCA_045591605.1 Acutalibacteraceae bacterium
TGAGTCTTGTCTTCCTAAGACCGCTTGGCCTCCGACTTGCCGCAGGGGGATAAATCCCTGTTGCTCATCAACGCAGGTATGGCGCCGATGAAAAAGTATTTTACGGGCGAAGTGACGCCGCCGCGCACTCGTGTGACCACCTGCCAGAAGTGTATCCGCACGCCCGACATTGAGCGCGTGGGTAAAACGGCACGTCACGGCACGTATTTTGAAATGCTCGGCAACTTCAGTTTCGGCGACTATTTCAAGCACGAAGCCACCGCGTGGGCGTGGGAATTCTGCACCAAGGTATTGGAATTGCCGGTGGATCGCCTGTGGATCAGTATTTACGAAGAGGACGACGAGGCGTTTGATATTTGGACAAAGGAAGTCGGCGTGGATCCCTCGCATATTGTGCGTTTGGGCAAAGCGGACAACTTCTGGGAGCACGGCTCCGGCCCCTGCGGCCCTTGCTCGGAGATCCATTTGGATCGCGGCGAAGAGTTCGGTTGCGGCTCGCCCGATTGCGGCGTGGGTTGCGATTGTGACCGTTTCCTCGAATTCTGGAACTTGGTGTTCACCCAGTTCGATAACGACGGCAACAACAACTACACCCGTTTGAAGAACCCGAACATCGATACCGGTATGGGCCTGGAACGCTTGGCGTGTATTATGCAGGGGGTCAACAACCTGTTTGAGGTGGACACCGTGCAGAACATTATGAAACACGTCAGCCGCATTGCGGGTGTGCAGTACGGCGCGGATGAGCGCACCGATATTTCGTTGCGCGTGATCACCGACCATATCCGTTCCACCACCTTTATGATCGGCGACGGCGTGATGCCCTCCAACGAAGGGCGCGGTTACGTGTTGCGCCGTCTGCTCCGCCGTGCGGCACGTCACGGCCGTTTGCTCGGCATCGGCGAGCCGTTCCTCTATCAAGTGTGTGAAACGGTGATTGCGGAAAACGCATCGGCGTATCCCGAACTGGACGACAAAGCGGATTTCATCAAGAAGCTGATTTTGGTGGAAGAGGAAGCGTTCGGCAAGACGATCGATGCCGGTCTTGCGATGCTGGACGATATGCTTGCCAACTTGAACGGTACCGAACTGTCGGGTGCGGATGCGTTTAAACTGTATGACACCTACGGATTCCCGTTGGATCTCACGCAGGATATTCTGGAGGAAAAGGGCCTCACGGTGGGCGAGGATGAATTCCGTGAACTGATGACCGCCCAGCGTGCCCGTGCCCGTGCGGCGCGTAAGGATGCCGGTGCGGATGCGTGGAAGAACAGCGGTGCGGCACTCAAAGACGTGCCGGCGGCGAAATTTGTGGGATATGATACCCTCACCGTGTCGGCTAAGGTGGCGGCATTGGTAAAGGATGAACAGCGCGTGGACGAAATCGCGGACGGCGATGCGGCACTGGTGCTGTTGGATGTCACCCCGTTCTACGGTGAAAGCGGCGGTCAGGTGGGGGACATCGGTCTGCTCACCAACGAGGGGGTAACCGTTGAGGTGCAAAACACCTTGAAGGGTGCCAACGGTGCGGTGTTACACGTGGCGGAAGTGAAGCAAGGCACGTTGCGCGTGGGGGATACTGTCACGGCGGCGGTGGATGCCACCACCCGTGCGGCAACGATGCGTAACCACACGGCGGCGCACTTGTTGCAAGCGGCTCTGCGTGAGCAACTCGGCAACCACGTGGAGCAGGCAGGTCAGTTGGTGACTCCCGAGCGTATGCGTTTCGACTTCACCCACTTCTCTTCGCTTACGGCGGAGCAGCTCGCGGCGGTGGAAGACCGTGTGAATGAATGGATCTTAAACGGCGTGGCGGCGGATATTCGCGAAATGCCGATCGATGAAGCGCGTGCGCTGGGTGCGATGGCGTTGTTTGGCGAAAAGTACGGTGACGTGGTGCGTGTGGTGCGCTTTGAAGGCGTTTCCACCGAACTGTGCGGCGGCACACATGCGGACAATACTGCGAAAGTGGGCTTGTTCCGCATTTTGTCCGAAGGCTCGGTTGCGGCCGGTGTGCGCCGTATTGAAGCGGTGACCGGTGTGAACCTTTTGAACGAGTGGCGCCGTGAACACGCGGTGTTGCAGCAGACGGCGGAATCCATCAAGGCGGCAGGAGCCGAGGATATTCTGCGCCGTACGGCACAGATGCAGGCGGAACTGCGCGACCTGAAAAAGGAACTGGCCCAACTGAAGAACGAAGCCGCGGCAGGGCAGGCAGGTGACTTGTTTGCCGATGCCCGTGATGTGAAGGGTGTGAAACTCGCCACCGCGGCGTATAAAGATATGGAAGCAGGCGCTCTGCGCACCTTGTGTGACAGCCAGAAGAGCGTGGCAGATAAAAATCAAGGCATCATTTTGCTCGCCGGTATCAACGGCGATGCGGTAACCTTCGTATGCTATTGCTCGGCGGATGCGGTGAAGGCCGGTGCCAACGCCGGTGCGATCATCAAAGCCACCTGCGCGCTGTGCGGCGGCAAAGGCGGCGGACGCCCCGATAGCGCCATGGGCGGTGCCAAAGACGTGGACCGTGTAGACGAAGCACTGACGGCGGCGGCAGATACTGTGGCGGACATGTTGTAAGGAGGGTTCACGATGGATTGCATTTTTTGCAAGATCGCGGCAGGGGAGATCCCCTCGAAAAAGGTGTACGAGGACGAGCAGATATTGGCATTTTACGACATCGAGCCGAAAGCTCCCGTGCACGTGCTGGTGATTCCCAAAGCACACGTTGCCGGTGTGCGCGAGATCACGGCAGATAACGCGGAGGTGGTGGCACACATCTTTGCCACCGTCCCGCAGATTGCGGCGGCGCTCGGTATCACCGACTACCGTGTGGTGACCAACAACGGTGTGGACGCAGGGCAGACGGTGCATCATTTGCATTTCCACATTCTGGGCGGCGGTCAACTCGGTGACATGGCGTAAGTTGCTCAAAAGGAGAGAAAACACCTGTGCAGTATATAGTGGCGGATCTGGAATGGAACGGCGCTTACTCCAAAAAAGCACACGGCTATTTTAACGAGATTATTGAAATCGGTGCGGTGAAACTGAACGAGCGGTTGGAATTCGTGGATACCTTCCACGCGGTGATCAAACCGATCGTCAGCCGTAAACTCACCCGTTTGGTGAGCGATCTCACCAACATTACGGGAGAGGAGTTGCAAGAGGGGACGACCTTCAAAGCTGCGGCAAACACCTTGCTCCAATGGGTCGGAGAAGAAGAAACGGTGCTCCTCACGTGGAGTACCACCGACCTGTCGGTGTTGCTTGAAAATTACCGTTTTCACTTGAAATGCGATCGCATTCCGTTTATAACGCGCTATGCCGATCTGCAAGCCTACGTGCAAAAACACAAGCAACTCGGCAACGCAGGGCAACAGGTGGGGCTTTCGCGTGCGTGTGAAGCACTGGGCATTTCAAGCGAGGGGTTTGAACAGCACCGTGCGTTGGATGACAGCCGTATGACCGCGGCGATCGCGCAGAAAACGGTGGAATGGGAGGCATTTGCACCGTTCATCCGTGAAGCGGACGAGGCGTTTTACGATCGGTTGAACTTTAAGCCGTATTACATACGCGACCCCGACAGCCCGTTGATCCCACGCCATCATTGGCGGTTTCGGTGTCCCGGTTGTGGGCGTGTGTTGCGTAACCGCAAGGAATGGCGGTTTTACAATCAGGCGTTTTGGGCGGAAATGGTGTGTCGCACCTGCGACAAGAGTTACACCGCACGGGCGCAGTTTCGTAAGAAGTACGACAGCGTGGAAGTCAAGCGCAAATTGATGGACAAGCCGTCGGAACATAAAGAACAAACAAAAGAGGAGAGTGTCTGAGATGAAAAAGTTTTTTGGCGAATTTAAGACCTTTGCCTTGCGCGGCAACGTGGTCGACCTGGCTGTCGGTGTCATCATCGGCGGCGCGTTCCAGAAGATCGTGACCTCGGTGGTCAACGACCTGATCATGCCGTGGATCGGCCTTTTGACCGGCGGCACCAACTTTGCCGACCAGTTCAAGATTCTGCGTCTGCCCGAAGGTGTGACGGCGGAAATGGTGACTTCGCTGGAAGTGGCGAAAGAACTGGGCGTGACCACCTTCAACTACGGTGCATTCATCACGGCGGTGATCGACTTCATCATTATGGCGTTTATCATCTTCCTGCTGGTGAAAGGCATCAACAAGTTGAGCACCATCAAGAAGGTGGAAGAGGAAGCGCCGACCGCTCCCACCACCAAGATCTGCCCCTTCTGCAAGAGTGAGATCGCGATTGAAGCGACCCGTTGCGCACACTGTACCTCGGAATTGCCGAACGAATAAGGTTACACACTCAAAAAACAGCAGGTGTCGCCACCTGCTGTTTTTTTATGCTGTGACAGGGGGAAATAAAAATTCAAAAAACCGAAAAAAACACTTGCATTTCGTCAAAGTGTGTGATATTATAGATAGGCTATGGTCGGTCACTGTGACCGTTCCGTGCTTGATGCAAAGCATCAGGACGATGGTCCTCTGCTCACTTCGTTGGGCACGAACATCGGAAAAGTAGGGAGGATTTAGAAATGGATGCATTGAAACTCATTGCAGCAGACAGCCTGAAGGAAGCGGCACCGGCGTTTGAGATCGGTGACACCATCCGCGTGGACGTGAAGATCCGCGAGGGCGAACGGGAACGTATCCAAGCGTTCGAAGGCACCGTGATTGCGAAGAAGGGCAGCGGTGTGGCAGAAACCTTCACTGTGCGCCGTGTTTCCTACGGTGTTGGTGTGGAGCGTGTGTTCCCCCTGCATTCCCCCAACGTGGCGGCTGTGAAGATTGTTCGCCGCGGTAAGGTGCGCAGAAGCAAACTGTACTATCTGCGTGACCGCGTGGGTAAGGCGGCTAAGGTTAAGGAGCTGCTGTAATCCACACTGTGAACAAACAGTAACGAAAAAGGAACGATTCGCAAGAACCGTTCCTTTTTTGTTGCACAAATCGTGAATTCCCCCTTTCTTTTTCTAAAAGTTTGTGGTACAATAAGGGCGAGAATACGCAAAAGAAACGAGGATATGCGTGATGAGCGAAATGGAACGCGAACAGTTGCTCGAGGAAGTCGTCACCGAAACGATAGAAACCGAAACGAATGCGGTGGAGGATACCGACGAAACGGTTGTCGCATCGGAACCCAAGCACTCCAAAAAAGCCGAGAGCAAGAGCTGGCTTTCCACGTGGTATGAGTTGATGGGGAACGTGGCGGTTGCCTTGATCATCGTGACAGTGCTGTTCAGTTTTTGCTTCCGCCAAGTGGTGGTGGACGGTGCATCCATGAACGATACGTTGGCGCACGGTGATCGCCTTTTGTTGCAAACAATCTTCTATTCGGTCGAGCGCGGCGACATTGTCGTGGTGTACCAAGAGAATTATCCCAAAAAGCCGTTGATCAAACGTGTGATCGCCACCGGCGGTGATACCTTGGTGCTGAAACCGAACGCAAACAGCGGTATGGGCGAAGTGTATTTGAAAAAAGCCGAAAAAAACGATTGGGAATTGCTGAACGAACCGTACGTGCATTATCCGCTGATGTGGGGTGTTTGGGGCAGCCGCGAGACGACCGAGATTACCGTGCCGGAGGGGCAAGTGTTTGTGATGGGCGACCACCGCAACGATTCGCACGACAGCCGTGCTATCGGCTGTATCAAGGAAACCGATGTGGTGGGCGGTGTGCTGTTCAGTTTGGTTCCTTTCAAAGGGGTGTGACACATGGAGTCAATGCAAGGGCATACGATTCAATGGTTTCCCGGACATATGACCCGCACGCGCCGCAAGATCAAGGAGTGCTTGCCGCTGATTGATCTGGTGGTGGAGATCGTGGATGCGCGCATTCCGTTTTCCAGCCGCAATCCCGATATGGATGCGCTGACGGCAGGAAAACCGCGCTTGATTATTTTGAATAAAGCGGATATGGCAGATGAAGCCGCCACCGCCCGTTGGGTGGCGCATTTTCGTCAAAAAGGCATCACCGCCTTGGCACTCGATTGCAAAAGCGGTCGCGGTGTGAACGGGTTTGTGCCGGCGATGCGTGCGGTGCTCAAAGATAAGATCGCCGCGTGGGAAGCCAAGGGTATGGTCAATCGCCCCGTGCGTGCCATGGTGGTGGGGATCCCCAATGCAGGAAAATCTTCCTTTATCAACCGTTTGGCGCGCGGCGGCAAGGCAAAAGTGGAGGACCGTCCGGGTGTCACACGGGATAACCGTTGGTTCACGGTGGAGGCAGGGGCTCTGCTTTTGGATACTCCCGGTGTGCTGTGGCCGAAATTTGAAGATCAAGTGGTGGCACGCCGCTTGGCATATACGGGCGCGATCCGTGACGAAGTCCTCGATGCGGAGGAGTTGGCATGCGGATTGGCACAACTGCTGGCACAAGACTACCGCGACCTGTTGTGTGCGCGGTATCGCTTGACAGAAGCGGATTTGGAAGGCTGCATGGACAGTTGGGATCTTTTGTGCTTGATCGGTAAAAAACGCGGCATGCTGGTTTCGGGTGGGGAAGTGAACACCGAACGTGCCGCCGCGATGTTGTTGGATGAGTTTCGCGGTGCCAAGATCGGGCGCATCACGCTCGAAACCCCGGAGGAATGACCGATGGAAGATAAGGTGTTGACCAATTATGAATTTGACGCGCAGTACCGTGCGGCAGGCGTGTTGCACCTGTGCGGCGTGGATGAAGCAGGGCGCGGTCCGCTGGCAGGTCCCGTGTGTGCCGCGGCGGTGATTTTGGATCCCGACGTGGTGATTGACGGGGTGAACGATTCCAAAAAACTTTCGGAAAAGCGGCGTGAAGCGCTGTTTGACGAGATATGCGAAAAAGCGGTGGCATACGGCATTGCCTTTGCCACGGTGGAGGAAATCGAAACCTACAACATCCTGCAAGCCACTTTTTTGGCGATGTCCCGTGCGGTGGCGGCTTTGGGTGTGTCGCCCGACCTTGTGTTGGTGGATGGCAACCAAGTGCCGTGCGGTATTGCCGGACCGATCGAAACGGTGATCAAAGGGGATGCACGTTCCGCTTCGATCGCGGCGGCATCCATTTTGGCGAAAGTCAGCCGTGACCGCTATATGATCGGGTTGGATGAACAATACCCTGTGTATGCGTTCAAAAAACACAAAGGCTATGGAACCCGAGTGCATTGTGAAGCGTTGCAGACCTACGGTCCTTCGCCCGAACATCGCTTGAGTTTCCTCAAAAACATACTGGGATAAGGTGCGATATGGCAAATGTATCGGCAGGGGCGGCAGGCGAAGTGCTGGCCGCCCGTTTTCTTCGTGACAAGGGATATGCCATTACGGCATCCAATGTGCGCTCGCGTATCGGTGAGATCGACATAATTGCCGAGGACGCACAATATATTGCTTTTGTAGAGGTGAAAACACGCAGCGAGGATGCGATGTATGCTCCGCGTGAAGCGGTTACCCTCACAAAACAGCGCAAGATCCTCGGCACGGCGGCATTGTATTTGCAACGCCACCCCACCCAAAAGCAGCCGCGGTTCGACGTGATTGAAATCGTGACCGCCAAAGGGGCGCCGATGAAGGTGCTGGAACTGAATTATCTGATGGGCGCGTATGAAACGGAGGGCTTATATGCCGCTTTTTGACCTGCATGGTGACACGTTGTACGAAGCGTATACAAAAAAATACCCCCTATCTAAGAACGGCGGGCACATTGACCTTTTAAGGGCCAAAGCGTATGCTCCGTGCGTGCAAGGAATGGCGGTGTGGATTCCCGAAGACCTGCGCGGCGATGCCGCGTGGGATTTTTATTGCCGTGTACACGCCTACGCTAACGAGGAAGAGGCTAAGAACAAGAAATCCTTCGCGCTGTGGCGTAAGGGCGAAGAACTTTACAAACTAACCCATACCGACAAAACGGTTGGGATGTTGGCGGTGGAAGGCGGCAACGTGTTAGGTGGCGATGTGTCACGCATTGCAACCCTTGCAAGCCACGGCGTGCGGTATATTACCCTCACGTGGAACGGCGATAACGAACTGGGACACGGGTGTCTTTCAAACGATACGAGCGGACTGACGGCGGTGGGGAAAGCGGCGGTGCGCGCAATGGAACGCGCAGGGATCGTGGTGGACGTTTCGCATCTGAACGAGGCAGGTTTTTGGGATGTGGAAACGTGTGCAACCCGACCATATATCGCCACCCATTCCAATGCGGCGGCGGTCACCCCTCATCCGCGCAACCTTACCGATGCGCAATTCGATGCGATTTGTGCACGCGGCGGATTGGTGGGCATCAACCTCTGCCGCGACTTTTTGGGAGAGCAGACGTTTGAAGCGGTGGAACGGCATCTTTCGCATTTTTGGGAGCATGGGGGCGAGAATACCGTTGCTTTCGGTTGTGACTTTGACGGAACGGAGATGCCTGCCGCTTGGCACGGAATATCCGTTATGGAGCGATTTGAGGAATATCTATACCGCAAAAACTACGATAGTCACCTGCTTTATGCACTGTTTTTCGGTAATTGCTACAATTTTTTCACACGGCTTTGACAAACGGGAAAACCTGCGGTATAATAAACTGATTTCTTTTATATATAAAGAAGATGTAAACGAATATGGAGGAGACCGAAATGATGTATTGCAGTACGCGGGATGCCGCAGTGCGTGCAACGGCAGCCGAAGCGATTGCGCGCGGCATTTCGCCGGAGGGTGGTTTGTATGTGCCCACCGCACTGCCGAAACTGACTCCCGCGACGATGGAATCGTTGGTCGGTATGTCGTATGCCGAACGGGCAACGGCGGTGTTGTCCATGTATTTGGGCGACTTTACGGCAGACGAAGTGCGCGAGTGTACCGAAGCGGCATACGCCACGGGGCGCTTTCGTCACACGGACGTAGCACCGTTACACCGGTTGTCCGAAGGCGAGCATATTTTGGAACTGTGGCACGGTCCGACGTGCGCGTTCAAAGATATGGCGTTGCAAATTCTGCCTCATTTGATGCGTGTGTCCGCCGCCAAGGTGGGGGAGGGCCGCGAGATCGTGATTCTGGTGGCCACGTCGGGTGACACGGGCAAAGCGGCGTTGGAAGGATTCCGCGATGCCGCAGGCACCCGTATTCTGGTGTTCTATCCCGAAGACGGTGTCAGCCCGATGCAGAAATTGCAGATGGCCACGCAAGAAGGCGAAAACGTGGCGGTGTGTGCCATTCGCGGTAACTTTGACGATGCACAGACGGGCGTGAAGCAGATCTTCACCGATGCTGAAATCGGCGAAATCTTGGCATCAAACGGTAAGCAGTTCTCCAGTGCCAACTCCATCAACTGGGGACGTCTGGCACCGCAGATTGTGTATTACATCTCCGCGTATTGTGACCTGTTGCGTGCAGGCACAATTCAAAACGGCGATCCCATCAACGTGGCGGTGCCCACCGGCAACTTCGGCAACATTCTCGCGGCGTACTATGCCCGTGAAATGGGAGTGCCGATCAAAAAGTTGATCTGTGCCTCCAACCGCAACCGCGTGTTGACCGACTTTCTCACCACGGGTGTGTATGATCGCAATCGTGCGTTCTACACCACCACCTCGCCGTCGATGGATATTTTGATTTCTTCCAACTTGGAACGTCTGCTGTATCATCTGGCAGACGGAGACGATGCGATTATCCGCGATTTGATGGCGCAACTGAGCGAAACGGGGCGTTACACCGTGCCCGAAGCGTTGCTTGCCCGTGTGCGTGACCTGTTCTATGCCGGCTGCAGTGACGATACCGAAGCCGCCACCACCATCCGTGCGAAGTTCAACGAACATCATTATCTGTTGGACACCCACACCGCCGTGGCGGTGAAGGTATACGGTGATTACCGTGTCGAAACGGGGGACACCACCCCGACGGTCATCGCATCGACCGCCAACCCCTACAAGTTCTCCGCCAGCGTGCTGGATGCCGTGGGCGGCAACACCGACGGGCTGGATGAGTTCGAAAAGGTGGAAGCGTTGCACGCGCTCACGGCGTGCGAAGTGCCGACACCGCTTTCCGACTTGCGCGGCAAGACGGTGCGTTTTCGTGACGTGTGTGATCGCGACAAAGCCGCCATGCGTGCCGTGGTATTCGGTATGCTGAACATTACGGAGTAACGGTATGGCACTGTTTGTGATCGGGGATTTGCATTTGTCGCTCGGCGCGGACAAACCGATGGATATCTTCCGCGGCTGGCAGGATTACCAAACCCGTCTGGAACAGCATTGGCGCGAAACGGTGAAGGACGGGGACACCGTGGTGATTCCCGGTGATGTGTCGTGGGCGATGTCGCCGGAAGGCGCAACGACGGATTTTGATTTTTTGAACCGTCTGCCGGGCAACAAACTCATCCTCAAAGGCAACCACGACTATTGGTGGTGCACGCGCCGTAAACTGGATGCGTATTTTGAAGCACACGGCTTTTCCACCTTGCGCATTGTGCATAACGATGCTGCGGTCGCAGAGGGTGTTGCGGTGTGCGGCACACGCGGCTGGTTTTACGATGCGGAGGAAGATGCCGACCGCAAGGTGCTGCTGCGCGAAGTCGGACGGCTGCGCACCTCCATTGCCGCCGCCAAGGCCACGGGATGCGAACCGCTTGTGTTTTTGCATTATCCCCCCGTAACACGGGAAGCCGTGTGCGAAGAGATCTTCGCGGTGTTGAAAGAAGAGGGGATCCGCCGTTGTTATTACGGGCACCTGCACGGTCCGTCCATTCCGCACGCGTTCTGCGGCGAGCGGGAGGGCATTCGCTTTCAACTGGTGTCGGGTGACGCCTTGGGATTTAAGCCCTTGAAAATTTTGTAAAAATTTTTCGGAATCTATGGCATCGTTGCGAAAAGTATGCTACAATAGCCATTGATATATTAAAAAAGACTGTCAAACTACATAGGAGGAAATTATCATGAGTCTCAAAGCTGTCAATCAAAAAGAAACCAACCGTGTGGAACTGGAAATTGAGGTGGATGCCGCCGCGTTTGAAGCGGCTGTGGAAGCGGCGTATCGCAAGAACATCGATAAGCTGAACATCCCCGGTTTCCGTCGCGGCAAGGCTCCGCGTGCGTTCGTGGAAAAGATGTACGGCAAAGAAGTGTTCTATGAGGATGCGATGAACGACATCTACCCCGAAGCGCTGGATGCCGCGATCAAAGAGTCCGAGTATGAATATGTGGAAGACAAGATCGACCTCGACGTGGTGTCGGTGGGTGCAGAAGGTCTGGTGTTCAAAGCGGTCATCACCGTGAAACCCGAAGTGACGCTGGCGGCGTACAAGGGTTTGGACATCACCCGTGAGGAAAAAGAAGTGACCGATGCGGACGTCGAAGACGAATTGAAGAAACTGTTGGATCGCAACTCCCGTATGGTGACGGTGGAAGGCCGCGCCGCCGAGATGGGCGACACGGTGGACTTCGATTTTGACGGCTACGTGGACGACGTGGCGTTCGACGGCGGCAAAGCGGAACATTACAGCCTGGTGCTGGGTTCCGGTCAGTTCATCCCCGGTTTTGAAGAGCAGATCGTGGGCAAGAACGTGGACGAAGCGTTTGACGTGAACGTGACCTTCCCTGAGGATTATCATGCCGAAGAGCTGAAAGGCAAGGCGGCCGTGTTCAAGTGCAAACTGCACGAGATCAAGGCGAAGGAACTGCCGGTGGCGGATGATGAGTTTGCAAAGGATTGTAGTGAGTTTGACACGCTGGACGAATTGAAAGCAGATCTGAAAGCGAAGTTGGCGGAAAGCCGCAAGAGCGAAGCGGATGCGGCGTTTGAAAACGCGCTGATGGATAAACTGGTGGAAGGTATGACCGCCGAAATCCCCGAAGCGATGTTTGAAAACGAAGTGACCGAGCAGGTGAACAATTTTGCCTACCGTCTGCAATCGCAGGGCATGGATATGAAACTGTACTTGCAGTACACCGGTATGGACGAGGCGGCTATGCGTCAGAACTTCCGCCCGCAGGCCGAACAGCAGGTGAAGGGTCGCTTGGCGCTCGAAAAGATCGCGGCACTCGAAAACCTCACCGCCTCCGAAGAGGAGATCGAAGCGGAATATGCGCGCATGGCCGATATGTACAAGTTGGACGTGGAGCGCGTGAAGGCGTTGGTAGCGGCGGATGCCGTGGCGAAGGATATGGGCCTCAAAAAGGCGCTTGACTTCCTCAAAGAGAACGCCGGCAAATAATTGTTTAACCTCGTGTTTTAACGGATATACTTGTGTTGAGAAAAGGAGTGACAGATATGAGTTTGGTACCGTACGTAGTGGAGCAGACCGGTCGTGGCGAACGCAGTTACGACATTTTCTCCCGTCTGTTGAATGATCGTATCATCATGTTGTGTGATGAGGTGAACGATGCGACCGCCTCGTTGGTGGTGGCGCAGTTGCTTCACTTGGAAGGTCAGGATCCCGACAAGGATATCCAGTTGTATATCAATAGTCCCGGCGGATCGATCTCGGCCGGCATGGCGATTTATGACACCATGCAGTTTATCAAATGTGACGTGTCCACCATCTGCATCGGTATGGCGGCCAGCATGGGTTCGTTCCTGCTGGCGGCCGGTGCCAAGGGGAAACGTATGGCATTGCCGAACAGCGAGATTATGATCCATCAACCGCTGGGCGGTGCGCGCGGTCAGGCGAGTGACATCAAGATCCAAGCGGATCACATTTTGTTCATTCGCGGCCGCATGAATCAGTTATTGTCCGAAATGACGGGTCAGCCGCTCGAAACCATTGAGCGCGACACCGATCGCGACAACTATATGACCGCCGAACAAGCTTGTGCTTACGGTCTGGTGGATAAAGTCATCAGTAAGCGCGGTTAAGAAAGGAAACACACTATGCCCAGAAATGAGGAGACCAAACCGATATGCTGTTCCTTCTGCGGTAAAACGCAGGAAGAGGTATACCGTCTGATCGCGGGTCCCGGTGTGTATATCTGTAACGAGTGTGTGGAACTGTGCGGCAGCATTTTGTCGGACGGAAATCTGCATCCTCGTGCGCAGAGTAGCGGCACCTCCAGCTTTCAACTGCCCAAACCGCAGGAGATCAAGCAGGGGCTGGATGATTACGTCATCGGTCAGGATGCCGCCAAGACGGCACTTGCCGTGGCGGTGTATAACCATTATAAACGCATTTATTTCGGCAACGGTGAAACCGAAATCGGCAAGAGTAACGTGCTGTTGATCGGTCCCACGGGTGTGGGGAAGACGGCGCTGGCACAAACGCTTGCCAAAATTTTGGATGTGCCGTTTGCCATTGCCGATGCCAC
>JAZNTC010000175.1:0-8444 GCA_045591605.1 Acutalibacteraceae bacterium
GTGAGTCTTGTCTTCCTAAGACCGCTTGGCCTCCGACTTAGAAACGGTCGATATCCTCTTCGGTGGTGGTGTGGCAAAAACTGACACGCACCGCGCTGTCAATTTCGGCTTGCGGCAGGTTCATCGCTTGCAACACCGCGCTTTTTTTTCCTTTTGAGCAAGCCGATCCGCTGGACACAAACACGTCGCGTTCCGCCAAAAAGTGCAACAGCGTTTCACTGCGCAAACCGGGGAAGGAGACGTTCACAATGTAGGGCACGCGGTTGGCGGACAGATGCAAACGGGCATCGGGCATCGCACGAAGTCCTGCCACCAAACGGGCGTGTAACGCTTCGTAACGGGTGTGGGTATCTGCTATGGGCGGCAACGCTTTCACCGCCGCACCGAATGCGGCAATGGCAGGGGCGGCCTCGGTGCCTGCGCGCAGGGTTTTTTCCTGTTCGCCGCCTAATGCACGCGGCATGACGCGCACACCGCGCCGTATGTACAAAGCGCCCACACCTTTGGGTGCGTGCAATTTGTGACCGCTCATGGTCAGCAGATCCACACCCCATTTTTGCACTTTGATGGGCAACTTGCCGACGGCTTGCACCGCATCGGTGTGAAACAGCGCACGGGGGGCGCGTTCACGCACCACGGAGACCATCTCTTCCACGGGAAACCGTGCCCCCGTTTCGTTGTTCACCGTCATCACACTTACCAGCGCCGTGTCTGCGCGCAAGGCGGTTGTGAGCGTATCGGGTGTGATGCGCCCTTCGGCATCGGGCACCAGTCGGGTGACCTGCCAGCCTTGCTTTTCCAATTCGTCAAACGCGGCGGCCACGCTGGCGTGTTCCACCGCCGTGGTCACGGCATGATGCCCTACACGGGCATTGGCGGCGGCACCGCCCAACACGGCCAGGTTGTTTGCCTCCGTTCCGCCCGAAGTGAACACGATCTCTTCGGGTGCGGCGCCGATCACGGCGGCCACGGCGGCACGTGCGGCAGTGAGTTCCTGCTCGGCGCGAAAGCCTGCCGTGTGCAGGGAGGAGGGGTTGCCGAACGCTTCGGTCATCATATATAACGCCTTGTCCGCTGCCTCGCGGCAGACGGCGGTGGTGGCGGCATTGTCGAGATAGGTCATACACGGATTCCTCAACTTATCAATAGATATATACATCATATCATATTTCATCGAAATATACAACCCATCATTTTATGGCAAAATTGTTACAAGTTTGTTACGCTTTTTTCAAAAATACGGTGTATAATAAAGGTGGATTTATCCCGTGTAGTCTTGAAGCAATCCCTGCAATTCGGTTTCGCTGTGCACGGGAATGCCGTGGCAGAGCGCCTCTTGCTCGGCAAGCGGCAGGGAGGCGATGAACACGTCGTACACCGCCTGCGGTGTGTCCCCTTCGGGGGCAAACACCGCGAGTTTCCCTTCCCATTGCCCCACGGTGGCATACGGCAAGGGGGCACGGGTGGTGACGACCACCTCTTCACCCGACGGTTCGGGTGTGGGGGCAGGCTCTTCCACAGGTGGTGTGGGTTGTGCCGCCACCAACAAGGCACAGCCGGCCACCACCAAACAAAGCCGTCGCCAAACGGACGGATGGGACATACAAAAAACCACCTTTTTCTGCGTTTTTCAGAAAAAGTGTCTCCCACGGCGACCTGCATTATACATTACCATTTGACTTTTAGGGAATTTATGGTAAAATAAAGTGATTGATTGTAAGAAAGGATGCGAGTGGCTCCGTGGCAACGAAAAAGGGAAAAACGAAAAAGGCATTCTCCCGCTTTTTCCACAGCGTGCCGATGCGCATACTGGGAAAGAGTCTCAGCGTGCTGATCAAATGCATCGTTACTATATTGCTGGTCGGCATCATCACCGCCACCGTGGTGGGTTCGGTGATGGTGGTATATGTGCTGTCCAATTTTAACGGGACGGAAGGGTTGCCGGATCTGGAAGAGATTTCGGTGAACGAAACCAGCGTTGTGAAGATCTTGGATGAAAACAACGAGTGGGTGGAATACCAACAGTTGGAAGGCAACAACAGTTTGTGGGTGGATTTTGAGGAGATCCCCCAAGATTTGCGCGATGCGGTTGTGGCGATCGAAGATAAGCGTTTTTATGAACATGACGGGGTGGACTGGCGCCGCACCGTGGCGGCGAGCGCCAACTTGGTGTTGCATTTCCGTTCGGTCGAATTCGGCGGTTCCACCATCACGCAACAGCTCATTAAGGTGACCACGGGCGAATCGGAGCAGACGATTGAGCGTAAGATCACCGAAATCATGCGTGCGTTGCGGTTGGAACAGGGGCTCGAAGGCTCTAAGCAAGACAAGAAAGAGCAGATACTGGAATCTTACTTGAACGTGTTGCCGCTCAGCCGTAACGTCATCGGTGTCGGTGCGGCGGCAAGCAACTTCTTTGGCAAAGAAATTGGAGATCTGACATTGGCGGAGTGTGCCGCCATTGCCGGCATCACCCAAAACCCCAGTAAATACGACCCGTTCTTGCATCCCGAAAACCTGCGTGACCGTCAGCGCACTGTGTTGCGTGCCATGCTGGATCAGAAACTCATCACGCAGGATGAATACGTGCAGGCGGTCAACGAGGAACTGCATTTTAAGAGTTATGCTTCGCAAACGCGCATGCAGGACTATTACGTCGACCTGTTGGTGGAAGAAGTGGCGGAGGATCTGATGAATCGCTACGGCTATTCCTACAACCAGGCGATCACCAAGATCTATCGCGGCGGTTTGATCATCCACTCCTATGAAGATGTGGATGCGCAGGAAAAGGTGGAGGCGATCTATGCCGATGAAGCCAACTTCCCCCCTGTGATCGAATCGGATGAACGCGATCCGCAAGGTGCCATTTTTGTGATTGATTACGACGGGCACGTGGTGGCAACCGCCGGCGGACGCGGCAAAAAGACAAGCGACCGTGTGTATAACCGTTCCACCGATGCACGCCGTCAATGCGGTTCGTCCATCAAACCGCTGGCGAGTTACTGCCCGGCGGTGGAAAACAACCTGATTCACTTCTCGTCGCTGGAGCCGGATGCGCCGATCGTGTTGGCGAACGGGCGCAAATGGCCGCCGAACTATGGCAACACCAGCACAAGTGACCGCGGTGTGACCACCGTGGCGTGGGCGCTGAAGCGGTCGTATAACAGGGTGGCGGCACAGTTGGTGCAAAAGTTGACACCGACCGGCAGTTACAATTTCTTGACCAAGCAGTTGGGCTTTTCGCTGGAGCCCGAAGACAAAGATTACAGTGCCATGGCACTGGGCGGTTTCCACATCGGTGTGACCTGCCGCGAGATGGCGGAAGCGTATCAGATCTTCGGCAACGGCGGATATTACCGTGAAACCTCCACCTACTCCCACGTGACGTTGGGCGAAGGCGGCGAAGTGATTTTGGAAAACAAAAGTGAGCCGATACGCGTGATCAGCGAGGAGACCTCGTATGTCATGAACCGCCTGATGCAACTGGTTGTGCAGTCCCGTAACGGTACGGGTGCGGATATTTGGAGCAGTTGGACGGGCGGCTGGCAGGTCTTTGGCAAGACGGGTACGTCTGGTACCAGTCGCAGCGGCAGTGACTACAACGTGTATTTCGCCGGCGGCACGACCGAGTACGTGGCGGCTTCGTGGTTCGGTTATGACTACGATAAAGCGCTGGATCGCACCCAAACGGGATATGCCCGTTCGCTGTGGAACAAGGTGATGGTCGCCCTGCGCAACGATGCGTTGTCCGCAAAAGACAAGGGCTTTGACGCGATGAAGGAAGATCTGATTGCCCGTGACAAACTGGTGGAAGCCAAGTATTGCACCGAAACGGGTATGCTGGTGGGCGAAAACAACACCTGCCCCGAAACCGAAGTGGGCGTGTATAAGACGTCGTTTATGCCGGGTGAATGCACCGAACACCGCAAAGAAGGGGTGACACCGCCCACCACACCGGGCGACCCGGGCAACTCCACCACCGGCACGACGTTGGATTTGAGTGGCATTTACGGCACCAACGTCCCCACCACCACGACTACAACCGCACCGGCGGCGTAACGGGGGGGAAGGGCTATGAAACTGTGGGATATTTCCCGTGAATTGCTCGCGGCACCCGTCTATCCGGGTGATCCGGCACCGACGGTCACGCGCCTGCAACAGATGTCGTTCGGCGACACCTGCAACCTCACCGCGCTTTCCATGTGCGCGCACAACGCCACCCATTTGGATGCGCCGCGGCATTTTGTGCCGAACGGGGACGGGGTGGACACGGTGGCGCTCGCCCATTGTTGCGGTCCGTGCCGCGTGATCGCGCACGAAGGGGTGCTGACAGGGGACAAAGCGGAGGAATTGCTCGCGCGTGTCCCTGCCGCCGAACGCGTGCTGTTCAAAGGGGACGTGACGGTGGACACCTCCGCCGCCTACGTGCTCACCGATGCCGGTGTGCGCTTGGTGGGGGTGGAGCCGCCATCGGTTGCCGCCGCCGACCGCAGTGAAGCGGTGCACCGCCATCTGCTCGGCAGTGGGGTGCTGATCTTGGAAGGGCTTGATCTTTCGGCAGTGCCGGAAGGACAATATTTCCTCTTTGCCGCACCCATCAAAATTGCGGAAGGGGACGGCGCTCCCGTGCGCGCCGTGCTGGTGAACGACGAAGCCATCGACGTGGAACCGGCTTTTCGAAAATGGTAATGAAAAACACGCTGTTCATTTGAACAGCGTGTTTTTTGTGTCGATTGGTTTTTAATACATACCGTCCATGGCCGGGGCGGCAGGAGCGGCAGGAGCCGGCTCTTTCTTGTCCGCCACCAGCGATTCGGTGGTGAGCACCATGGCGGCGACCGAAGCGGCATTCTGCAATGCCGAACGGGTCACCTTGGTCGGGTCCACAATGCCTGCGGCAAACATATCCACAAACTCTTCGGTGGCGAAGTTGAAACCGTAGTTCGCACGGTCGGCGGTGAGAATCTTGTCGATGATGACACTGCCTTCCAACCCGGCGTTCAGCGCGATCTGGCGCACCGGCTCTTCCAGCGCTTTCAGCACGATGCGGATACCCGTCTTTTCATCGCCTTCGGTGGTGTCGAGCATCGCTTCCAGCACCTTCGTGGCGCTGAGCAGGGCGACACCGCCGCCTGCCACCAGACCTTCTTCCACCGCGGCTTTGGTCGCGGCGAGCGCGTCCTCAATGCGGAGTTTCTTTTCCTTCATTTCGATCTCGGTGGCGGCACCGACTTTGATAACTGCCACACCGCCTGCAAGTTTCGCCAAACGCTCTTGCAGTTTCTCGCCGTCAAAATCGGAGGTGGCGGTGTCGTTCTGGGTGCGGATCTGTGCCACACGTGCGCGGATCTCATCCGCATCGCCTGCACCGTCCACGATGATGGTGGCTTCCTTTTGCACCTTCACCTGACGGGCACGACCGAGCATATTCATCGTGGCATCCTTGAGGTCCAGACCGATCTCGTCCGAGATCACCTGGCCGCCCGTGAGGATGGCGATGTCACGCAGCATCTCCTTGCGGCGATCGCCAAAGCCGGGGGCTTTGACCGCCACGCAGGTGAAGGTGCCGCGCAGTTTGTTCACGATCAGGGTGGAGAGCGCTTCGCCTTCCACGTCCTCTGCGATAATGAGCAACTTGCGACCCGACTGCAAAATCTGTTCGAGCAAGGGCAGAATGTCCTGCACGTTGGTAATCTTCTTATCGGTGATGAGCAACAGCGCATCGTCCAGCACCGCTTCCATCTTGTCGGTATCGGTCACCATGTAGGGGGTGATGTAGCCGCGATCGAACTGCATACCTTCCACGACTTCGGAATAGGTGTCCGCCGTCTTGGACTCTTCCACCGTGATGACACCGTCGGCAGACACTTTCTCCATCGCTTCGGCGATCAGGCGGCCGATCTCGGCATCGCCTGCGGAAATGGTGGCGGCCGATGCCACGTCATCCGTGCCGCTGACCTTCTTGGAGTTGGCCTTAACTTCCGCCACGACCGCATCCACTGCCTTCTGAATGCCGCGCTTGACACCCATCGGGTTGGCACCGGCGGCGACGTTCTTCATCCCTTCGCGGATGAGCGCCTGCGCCAGCAGAGTGGCGGGGGTGGGGCCGTCACCGGCCACGTCGTTCGTTTTGGTGGACACTTCTTTCACGAGCTGAGCGCCCATGTTTTCAAACGGATCGTCCAGTTCAATTTCCTTTGCAATGGTCACACCGTCGTTGGTGATGAGCGGTGCGCCGAACTTTTTGTCCAGCACCACGTTGCGGCCGCGCGGACCCAAGGTGATCTTCACGGTGTTGGCGAGCTGATCCACGCCCGACTGCAATGCCTTGCGTGCCTCTTCGCCGTACAGAATAACTTTCGACATAGTAGATTCCTCCTTACTCCACGATTGCGAGAATATCGCCCTGACGGACGATGGTGTATTCTTCGCCATCCACCTTCACTTCGGTGCCGGTGTATTTGCTGATCAACACTTTGTCGCCAACCTTGACCTGCATGGTGATCTCTTTGCCGTCCACCACGCCGCCGGGGCCCACGGCCGTCACAACAGCAACCTGCGGCTTCTCTTTGGCTGTACCTGCCAAAATGATGCCGCTTTTGGTGGTCTCCTCCGCTTCGGTCATCTGAATGACCACGCGGTCGGCAAGCGGTTTTATCGTCATAATGAAACGCCTCCTAAATATGTTTCGACAATTTTAGCACTCTCAAACTCCGAGTGCCAAGGCTTATTGTACCCACATTCTGGAAAAAAATCAAGGGGTAAATCGAAAAAAATATAGGAATTCAAAAATTTTTTACAATAGAAAACGGCCGTTTTTACGTTACAAAGCAAGCAGTGAGGCGGCGTTGCGCCACAGGATGTCCTCCTGCTCTTCGGGGGTGAAGGGCAGGGTGTCAAAGATGCGACGAAATGTGGACGGTTCGCCCCACGGGGAGTCGGTGGCAAACAGCACGCGCTTGGTGCCGTGACGGCGGCACAGCCGCACCACCTGTTCGGCAGGCACGCGATCCAGCATATAGGCGGTGTCGAGATACGCGGGGGCATCGGTTAAGCGGCGTTCCACCTCGTCCAGTTGTCCTGCCCCGCCCAAATGCGCCAGCACCAATTTCAATCCGCTCGGCACACCGCCGCGGCACACGCCCTCCAGCAGACGTTCAATATCCTCCACCGTGGCGTGCACCTCGTCGGGGGAGAGCGGATCCAGCCCTGCGTGGGTCACCACCGTCATGCCGCACGCGGCGCAGTGGCGCACCAGACGGATATACCGTTCGTCCCCCAAATGCACACCTTGATAATCGGGATGGAATTTGACCCCGTGCAACCCCATCGAAAGCAGGGTGTCAAGCTTTTCTTCCGGCTCGTCACAATCGGGATGGATGCCGCCGAAAAAGATCAGTCCGTCCTGCCCGTTGTGTTCCGCCGCAAAGCGGTTGACCGATTCAAATTGGCGCGGCGCGGTCACCACCGGCAACACCACCGAGCGGTCGATGCCGCCTTCGTTCATACAGCGCACAAGCCCTTCGATCGTGCCGTTGTGATACGGGTGCGTTTTGGAAATGTCCGCCAACTTTCGGATGGTTTTCTCGGCAATCGTGTCGGGAAAGGCGTGGGAGTGAAAATCGATAACCATGAACATCCTCTTTTTCGTTTTAGGTTAAACCGACAGATCCGAACCCGCCTTATAGTGGGATATTTCGGTACTTTTTGCCCCGTTCGTTCTCGTAAGGCGCGAGCATTACTTCGCCCGACCGGAACAAAAATTCCTCGAAATCTCCTCACTATGAGGTCGTAGATTTTGGAAAGAGCGGATTTTTGTTCTGTCAAGGCAAAAGCGGAGGTAATCCTTGTGGATTGCCGAGCATTTTAACGCCGACAGGGCGAAAATCCGCCTTCCCAAAACGGAGCTCGGATTTGTTGGCTTAACCTAGTATAAACTCAAACGGGCAGCGATACAAGAAAATTTTCAAAAAAATATAGAAAATATGTGTATTGAAATAAATAAAAAAGACTTGTCGAATGCACGCGCGTGTGGTATAATGCCTTACATGAATGTTTGGGCACAGGTGTGCCAAAGAAAAGGAGAATGTACGTGAAACAACTGATGATCGGTAACGCGGCGGTGGCGCGCGGCTTGTATGAAGCCGGTTGCACCGTGGTGTCCAGTTATCCCGGTACTCCCAGCACCGAGATCACGGAATACGCCGCGAAATACGACGAACTGTATTGCGAATGGGCACCCAACGAAAAGGTGGCGATGGAAGTCGCGTTCGGTGCTTCGATGGCCGGTGCGCGCAGTGCCTGCGCCATGAAACACGTGGGGCTGAACGTGGCGGCAGACCCGTTGTTCACCATGTCCTACACGGGTGTGAACGGCGGCTTGGTGGTGTGCGTGGCGGACGATCCCGGCATGCACTCCTCACAGAACGAGCAGGATTCCCGTC
>JAZNTC010000176.1:0-2481 GCA_045591605.1 Acutalibacteraceae bacterium
AGGATGTGGAGACAACCACCTTCGCCAACGACCTCGTAAGCGGTAACACCATCACCCTCTACGGTTGGGGCGACATGAGCGCCACCATCCCGTTCTACATCAAGTCGATCACCATTTACGGTGCGGACGAATTGAAAGACGTGCCGGACGTGGCGGAAGGCAGCGATTATATCGTGTTCGATCACGCGCAAAGCCCTGTGTACTATCCGCAGTACACCACCCAAGTGGTGAACAACCTCTCGCTGAGCACGTGGAATGAGGGTGTTTTCAGTGATGGCACCAACGAATACCCGCGTTTCACCTATGGTGGTATTTACCTCGATACCGATAGTCCGTGCATGACTTCGGGCGGCGCCGTGAAACCCGTGGAGATCCGTATCACCCGTAAAGCGGGCAGCGCGATGGAAAAGGTTGTGTTCAAGTATCAGAACGCGGCTGGTTATAAATTTAGTGGCGCCAAGACCTTGACCTTCGGCGACAGTGACACCGTTTCCTTTATTACGGTAAATGCTGTGTTGCAGAACCAGATCGGTGGTTCCATCCGTCTCGAAGACACGCTTTACGCGGAGTACGACGATGGGCAGGGCGGCTACACCTACGCGCTTGTAGAAAACGACAATCTCAGCGACATTGCCGCCATTATGGTGTGTGATCTGAGTAAAGACTGCGAAGCGTATCACGACATCTTTACCGAAACCAACGGCAACAAGGTGCGCGAGGGCTACGAGGCTCCGACCTATGAAGCCGACGGTTACACCGGTGATCTCGTGTGCGCACACTGCGGCGAGGTATTCGAAGAGGGCCGCAGAATCCCGATGCTGATGGATATCGACTATGCCCTGTTCGATTTCTCGGAAGGCGTTGCGAACCTCCAGAACGTGAAAACCTTTGCGGCGCACGAAGGCGCGAACATCGCCCCCGTGCAAATTCCCGGTGCAGAAGGCGCTTATGGTGTTTGCATTGATACGCACAACACCGGTTTCACCTTCAGCCTGGGCGAGTTCGGCGGCTACACTGTCGACGATCTGGAAACTGGTCTGGAACTGGCCATCTCGGTGGAATACTATATGCCGGAAGGCTTTGGCCCCCACGGCCGTATCAGTTTTGATGCCGGTCTCGGCATCGACAAGCGCTTGGCGCTGTATGCCAATTACTCCGGCAAAACGTTTGATGCCGTGGCTGTGAACCCCAATACGCCCTTTGCAAAACAGCAGTTGAATGTCGCATCCTTCAAGGTCGGTAAAGACGTGACCTACATTGCCGCCCCCGGCCAGTTCGACGAGAACAACAAGTTCGAAAACCCGGTCGAAGTGGAAACCTATGACTTCGCGAAAGCATTGTTGAACGGCGACACCATCACCGTCCGTTTGTGGAATAACGAAGATGTGCCGCTGTACATCAAATCCATCACCATCTATGATGCGAAAGACCTCGCTGAGCGTGAGGCTGTCCAGGGCAACTTGGATTACGTCGATTTCGACGTCGAGTTTAAGGAGAGCCCTGTCCACTATCCGCAGTACGCCATTAAGGGGTATGCCGACGGTCTGCTTGTCAACAACGTGGTTGAGCTTGAAAAGTACACCTACATTGTGGTTACCCGTGCGCTGAACACGACGGGCAAAGCATGGCCTGTGTTGGTGCGCTTCACCTTTAAAGACGATTGCGAACTCGCCGCCTTCAATTGGTCGTATCAGGGTGCTCACTATGATGGCGACGCCAACATCATCTGGGCACACACCCGTACTGATGTGACCGACAAGGTCGTGGAAGTTCTGTTGGAAGATGCTGTCTTCGAAAACTGCCTGAACGGAAAAGGTTCTATCCGCTTGTCCAGCGGTACGGCGGACACCTTTATCACCGACAGCATTGCGAAGATCGAAGTCCTCGCGGTTGCCGACAAGAGCGAACTTGAAGCGGCGATGGCTGCGGCGAAAGAAGCGGCGCAATACAAGACGCCTGCTTCCTTGGTAGCTTTGGAAGAAGCCCTTGCCGTGGCGGCCGAAGTCATGGCCGATTCGTGGGCAACCCAAAACGAGGTGGACAATGCCATCGCGGCGATCGAAGAAGCGGTTGTCGGCTTGGTTGATTGCGAGCACCTGAACGGCACCGAGAAGGTCGGTTACGTTGAGGAAACCTGCACGACGGACGGTTACACCGGCGACATCGCCTGTGTGGATTGCGGCTTTGTGGCAAGAGGCAACGAAGGCTCCATTATTCCGCAGCACGCGAAAACTACTAAAAACGTGAAGGAAGATTCCTGTACTGAACCCGGTTACTCCGGCGACCTGTGGTGCGCTGTTTGCAATATTGAATTGGAGAAAGGTTTTGCTGGCACCGTTTCGCCGCACACTTGGGATGAAGGCAAGATCACCAAGCCTGCCACTCCGAATGAGTGCGGTGAGATCACCAAGACCTGCACGACGGACGGTTACACCGGCGACATCGCCTGTGTGGATTGCGGCTTTGTGGCAAGAGGCAACG
>JAZNTC010000177.1:0-18614 GCA_045591605.1 Acutalibacteraceae bacterium
ACCGGCAATTTTGGCAGGGATGGCATCCATCAGCACGGTGGACGGATAGGCCGCCGTGCCGCCCGGAACATACAGACCGGCACGGTCCACGGGAATGATCTTTTGTCCCACGACAATGCCGTCGTCCTCGTTCAAAATAAAACTGTTGCGCACCTGCCGTTCGTGGAAACGGCGGATGTTCGCCGCCGCTTTTTTGAGAATCTCCAAAAAGCGCGGTTCCACCGCCGTCATCGCTTCTTCCACCTCTTCGCGTGAAACGGTGAGCGCGGTGAGTTCGGCACGGTCGAACTGTGCGGTGTAACGCAAGAGGGCGGCATCTCCTTCACGGCGCACGGTGGACAGAATATCCGCCACCGTATCCGCCACGTTGACGGTGGGGACATTGGGGGCAACAATGGATGCGGTGTCCACTTCGCCGTATTTCAAAATCTTGATCATACCGATTCCTCCGTTTGCTGAGCGAGGTTTTTGACGATCGCCTCAATGGGGGCACTTTTGAACTTGAAACTCGCTTTGTTCGCGATCAGACGGGCGCTGATGGGCACCACCGTTTCAATCACGGCGAGATGGTTTTCCTTTAAAGTCGTGCCGGTTTCCACAATGTCCACAATCACGTCGGACAACCCCAAAATGGGGGCGATCTCGATCGAGCCGTTCAGGTGGATGATGTCGATATCCCGACCGCGTGCGGCATAATGCGCCCCCGCGATGTTCGCAAATTTGGTTGCCACTTTCAATGCACGGCTCGTGTCGTCACGGAATCCTTCGGGAGCGGCCACTGCCATGCGGCACACACCCGTTTTGAGGTCCAGCAGTTCATACACGTCGGGGGCATATTCCAGCAAAATATCCTTGCCTGCCACCCCGATGTCTGCCGCACCGCGCTCCACGTAGATCGCCACGTCGGACGGCTTCACCCAAAAATAGCGCACACCGCACTCCGCATTTTCAAAAATCAGTTTGCGGTTGTTTTCACGGATGGACGGGCAGGGGAACCCCGCCTTTTCAAACATCGTATACACCTTTTCGCCGAGGCGGCCCTTGGGCAACGCCACGTTCAACATGTTATCCAACGACCGACACCTCCTCGCCGTCCAGTTTCAAACATTCGCGAAAACGCAAGCCTGCCGGCAGTGCCGACAGCGCCAACACCTGCCGTCCTTCGTCGGTCAGGCGACGCACCGCCGTTTGCACCGACGCGAGGGAGGTATCGCGCGCATACAACAGCACCGTGTCCACGTCGTAAGGCACGGCAGGCGAGGGCAATTCGCCAAGCAGGTCGAGATACAAAGCAAAGCCGATGGCGGAGGCACGGCGCCCCATCTTTTGCATCAAACGGTCATACTGTCCGCCCGACAAAATGCGGGTGGAAATGCCGTTGATGAATCCCTTAAACACGAATCCGTTATAATAATTGCGGTCGTTGACCACCGAAAAGTCAATGTGTACCGTACCGCCCAGTCCCTCTGTCGCAAGGGCGTCCGTCACCTCTTGCAACTCGCGCACAAACGGGGCGGCAGGGGTGTCCTGCAACAGAGCATACAACCGCGGCAACACGGAGGCAGGGGTGCCGTACAGCCCCACCAACTCCGCAAGACGTGACGCTTTTTCGGGGGAAACACCGCAGGTGTTACACAGCGCCGCCAACTCGTGACGGTTTTTATCCCCGATGAGTGCCAGCGCGCGACATGTATCTTCTGCAGAAACACCGAGATCGTCCAAAAGAGCGAACACGATGCCGAGGTGCGAGATGTCCAGCACACAGTCCTCCGAAAGGGCTTTCAGGCTTTTGGCCGCCAGCATCAGCACTTCATACACCGCATAGGCATCCACCGTGCCGACACATTCCAGCCCCACTTGCTTTAATTCCTTGAATGCACGGGTGCCGCCCGACACGCGATATACGTGCTCGTCATAATATACCTTTTGCATACCGTCGCTGTCCTGCCCGTTTTTGATGATGGACAAGGTCACGTCGGGTTTGAGCGCCATCAGCCTGCCGTTGGTATCGGTAAAGGTGATGACGTTGTCCGAAATGAGAAACTCTTTGTTGCGACCGTACAGATCGTATTCCTCGAATTTGCTCATTTTATAATGACGGTAACCGAAACGACGATACAACTCGCCCAGCGCGGATACGGCACGTTCTTCGTTCGTATACATAGAATTCCTCCGTAAGGTGTGGTCAAAATTCTTTATCATAGTATCACGTTATCACGCTAAAGTCAACCTTTTTTTGCAGAAAGTTTGGAACATGGTTATTTCACGCTGAAAATCGTGCAATATAATCATAGAATGGACAATTCGCCCTCCACCACCGAACGGGTGTATCAAACGGGAAGATTGGATCGGACCACTGCTTTTCGCAAAAGCGGCGTAAAACGACGGGTGCAAATCGGGCGAAAAAATAAAAAGGCGCACTTTGATCGACCCGTGATGGTCCGCGTAATGGTGCGCTTGATTCGGGAAGGCGATGAAGGCGTGTCCTATACGCAACACACCGCCGCGGTTATCGGCATACACCTCTGCTTCCCCCTCCGGCATCAGCACCAGTTCAATGTGAGGGTGCGGATGTTTGAGCGCAGTCAACCCCGTTGCGCGGCTGAAATACAAGTCTACTTTGCGCGATTCGTAAATGGGACGCACAAAATCACCCTTTTTCGCCAAAAGAGCAATTTTTGTCTTGCGATACAAAGCGTTGTGACTTGTAATATACCACATTATCATATAAAAGACAAGAGGAAACCCGAAGGAATTTCCGCTTTTTGGGGTTGTTTCTTTGAAGAATCAAAAAATGGCCGGTGCAATGATCTTTTTAGCGAGAAAGGAAGATGTCTGATGAAAACCGCAGTTTCGTTGTACTCGGTGCGTGACAACACGGCGGCCAATTATCTGCTCGGTCACAAGAGGATTGGGATGCGTTGCAGGAAGTGGTCAACCGCGCCGGTAAAGCCGCCTGTGTGAACGGCGAATGGACGATGGACATTATGTACAAGACCTTCTCGCCCGACGTGTTGCAGACCGAGATCGACACCTGCTGAGTCGTTCCGGTGTGAGTGGGCACCCGAAAATACAAAAACCGTAAATTGTTTTAGGAGGCTACTATTATGTCGGATGCAGTATTGAGCCAATTTACCCAAGCAGAAGAAGCAAAAGCGATTGACACCTCGCGCAAATTGCGCTTTGGTATCATCGGTACGGGCTGGATTGCCGAAGCACACGTGCAGTCGCTCAAACAGATGCCCGATGCCGAGATCGTGGCCGGTGCGGATCTGATCCCCGGCAAGGCGGAAGCGTTTTTTGAAAAGTGGGGCGTGCCGGGTGTGCGTTGCTATCCCGATCACAAGTCCATGATCGACAGCGAAGAACTGGATGCGGTGTGTGTCTGCACCTATAACAAGACTCACGCGGAATGCACCATCTATGCGTTGGAGCACGGTTTGCACGTGATGCTCGAAAAGCCGATGTGCGTCACCCAGGAAGAGGCACAAGCCATCATCAAAGCCGAAAAGAAGAGCGGCAAGATTTTGACCGTCGGCTTCCAGCCCCGTATGGATGCCAATATGCAGAAAATCAAGGAGATCGTGCAGTCGGGCGAACTCGGCAAGATCTATTATTTGCAGACCGGTGGCGGGCGCCGTCGCGGTATTCCGGGCAAGACCTTTATTGAAGAAAAGACCGCTGGTGTCGGCGCGCTCGGCGATATTGGTTGCTATTCCTTGGATGTGGTCCTGAACGCGATCGGCTATCCAAAGCCCCTCACCGTCAGCGGTTACAAATCCAAGTATTTCGGCACCGATCCCAAGACGGTGGGCGCAGCGGATGCGGCGCGCTTTGACGTGGACGACTTCGCCGCGGCGTTTGTCCGCCTGGAAGGCGACATCATCCTCGATTTCCGTATTTCCTGGGCAATGAACATGAACACCGCGGGCGACACCCTCATCCTCGGTACCGAGGGCGGTCTGCGTATCCCCTCCACCGAGTGCTGGAACGGCACCTTCCCAACGCCGATGACGGTGTACAAGAACGTCGGTGAATCGCAGGTGGAATATCAGATTCCGCTGGTGAAGAACACCGGTATGGCGGAAAAGGGTTTGTTCTATGCGAAGATTCGTTCCTTCATGAACGCGATCCTGGACGGCGGCAACGCCCCTGTTTCGACCAGCCAGATCTATTACAACCAGGCGATCATTTCCGGCATCGTGAAGTCGGCAGAGCTCGGTCGCGAGATCGAACTCGACATCCCCGCTTTCGAGGAAATCTGAGATTTTGAGCAAAGGAGGGCATTGACTATGAAAACGTATCAAGGTGCAATCGTCGGTTACGGCGGTATGGGACGTTATCACAACATGGGCATTGTAAAGACCGACCGGGTGCGGTACGTCGGTGTCTATGACATCGACCCTGCGCGTATGGACCTCGCGAAGGCAGACGGTATTCCACGGACGTACACATCGCTTTCCGAGGTGTTGGCAGACGAGTCCATTGATTTCATCCTTTGCGCCACGCCCAACAACTTTCACAAGGATATTTCCATTGCGGCGCTACGTGCAGACAAGGCGGTCATCTGCGAAAAGCCTGTCACCATGAACAGCGAGGAACTGTTGGAGATCATGGCGGTGCAAAAGGAAACGGGCAACCTGTTTACCGTGCATCAAAACCGCCGTGCAGACACCGATTATCTCATCGTTAAAGAGGCGATCGCATCGGGTAAACTCGGCAACATCAACGAGATTGAAAGCCGTGTGACCGGCAGTCGCGGTATCCCCGAGGGGTGGAGACAGTATGCGGTTGCAGGCGGCGGTATGATGCTCGACTGGGGTGTGCACCTGCTCGACCAGATCGTGCAGTTGTTTCCCGAAGAAACGATCACGTCGATCTACTGCGATATGTATCACGTAGTGTATAGCGAGTGTGACGACGGTTTCAAACTAATCATGAAGACCAGCGGCGGTCGCAATGCCATGGTCGAAGTCGGCACCAGTCACTACGTGCCCACCCCCCGTTGGGTCTGCTTCGGCGATCGTGGCGCCATCACCGTGACCGATTGGAACTGCAACGGCAAGATGATCTATGCCACGGAGCATGAGGTCACCTTTGAAGAAGAAATCATCCACACCAAAGCTGGCCCGACCAAGACAATGGGTCCCCGTGCCAAAGATACGGTGGAAGAGGTCGTGTTGAATGCGGACGATTATCCCCATTCGGATTACGACATCTATTACCGCAACTTTGCCGAGGTGCTGGACGGTACCGCCGCGCCGCGTGTGTTGCCCGAAGAGGCGATGCGCGTGATGAAGATTATGGAAGCGGCGTTTGAATCGGATCGCACCGGCGAGACGATCAAAACCAACATCTAATGAAGCGAACCGCCGAAGCCGTACAGACTCTCGGTTTCCGCCGACTTATTAAGGAGGAAAATACATGATTCCTTTTTGGAGTCTGGACGATAATTTGAAAGATGTCGAATCGGAAGAGCAGATCGAACGCATGCACAAGGGCGGCATAAACGGCTTCTTTTTGCAGGCACTTGGTCCGCACCATCTGGAAGCGGGTGACTTCGAGGTTACACCGTCCGTCAACGTCACCCGGTTCGACATGAACGAGCGTGCCAATCCCGGATGCGGATGGGAAGACGATTATTACAGGGAACGGTTTGGATTTGAAATATGATTATAGATGTAAATTATGAAAGTATTGGGTATGGGCAACAACTTTCCGCAGGATGCCCAACGTCGGCTTGCCACCTTGTGCGGTGTGGATCCCAAGGCGGTGGCCTACGTCCCGTCGGAAGGCGGCGAGACCGCCGACCCTGCGGTTTTGGCACAGATCCAAGACGTGGTGAAGGACGTCGTGCAGAAATAAGGAAAAACAAACGAGGGAGAAACCCAATGCGGTTTTCTCCCTCGTTGATTATTTGAATATGGAGGTGCAGGCGGGAACTTCGCGCATGGACAGATAGGAATGTCCCGACACGATCAGGTGATCCAACAACTTGACACCGGCTAACTCGAGCGCTTTGGCGAGTGCCGAAGTGGATTCCACGTCCTCGCGTGAAGGGGTGGGTTGTCCGCCGGGGTGATTGTGTGCCAGCACCGCGTTGGTTGCATTGCATCGCAACGCCAGTTGCAACGCTTGCCGCGTGTTGATCTCGGCCGCGTTGGCGCATCCTTCCGACAACAAGCCGCACGCCAGTACCCGCCCGTTGCCATCCATGCAAATCATGCGCACCTGCTCGGTTTCCGCACCTAAAAACAGCGGCAACACGAAATCGCGCAACTTTTCACGGGTGTTGAGCAACCGCTCGGCGGAAAAGCGTTCGCGTTGACATTCGGTTTCCAGCTCATTGAACAGGCGAATGAGCACCGCGGCATTGTGGGTCATCCCTTTCATCGCTACCAACTCTTCATAGGTGGCGCTCATCAAGGCGGACAGAGAACCGAAATGATCCAATAAGCGGTGCGCCAGTTCGTTGGTATCCTTGCGCGGAATACCGAAAAAGAGGAGAAATTCCACCAATTCGTGGCGCGCAAACGCCGCCGCCCCGTGTTCCAGAAAACGCGTTTTTACCCGCTCGCGGTGCCCTGTGTGCAGGTTTTTCCGATCATTCATGGATTCTCCTCCTTTCGTTTCAGAATGTCCTCCCATTCTATCATAAAATTTTGCGTTTGGGAATACCATTTTGCAAATTGCTTGCAAAATGCGGTGTTTTGGTGTATGATAAATTGACACGACGGCAAAGGAGGTGCTCGGCTTGAAGGCAGTTACGATTGGAAAAAACGACGCAGGGCAACGCGTGGATAAGTTTTTGGCCAAAACCTTTCGTTCGTTGCCTGCCACGGTGATGTACAAAGAAATTCGCAAAAAGAACATCAAGTTGAACGGCAAACGCTGCGAGATCTCCACACGCCTTGCAGAAGGGGATATGCTCGCCCTTTACGTGAAAGATGAGTTTTTGGAAGAAAGCGCACCGCAATACGATTTTTTGACCGCAGGCAAGCATCTCTCCATCGTATACGAAGATGAGAACGTTCTGCTCTTGAACAAAGAGGCCGGGTTGCTTGTGCATCCCGACGAGCAGGAATACCGTGACACCCTCATTACGCGCGTGCAACGGTATTTGTATGAAAAAGGGGAGTATCGTCCCCAAGACGAAAACAGCTTTGCGCCGGCACTGGTGAATCGCATTGATCGCAACACCTGCGGCATTGTGATGGCGGCGAAGAACGCCGAATCGTTACGCATTTTGAACGAGCGGTTAAAAATGCGCGAAATCCACAAGTTTTATCTTTGCTTGGTGAGTGGGCGTATGCCCAAACGGGAGGATACCCTCACCGCGTATTTGCAGAAAAACGAGCAGCAAAACCGCGTGTATATCTCCGACCGCGCACAGGACGGCGCACGCACCATCGTGACCCGTTACCGCGTGCTGGAAGAGCGTGGCGGTATGTCCCTGCTCGAAATTGCGTTGCTGACGGGGCGCACCCATCAGATTCGCGCCCATCTGGCATCGCTCGGGCATCCCTTGCTCGGCGACGGAAAATACGGCACCAACGCGCAAAACCGCGCCGCCGGGTTTGGTAACCGCCAAGCGCTGTGTTCCTACAAACTGACTTTCGCGTTCAAAGGCGAAACGGGTCTGCTCGATTACTTGAACGGACGCACCTTTGAAATCGACGACGCGTGGTTTCTCGCGCGGTTTTATGAGAAATAAAAAGCACCCACCGTACGGCGGGTGCTTTTTATAACCGAAACACACGTGCCAGTCGCGGATGGATCATAAGCATATACCAGTCCCACAAACGCAAAAGGCAGAGGTCATACAGCAAAAAGGTGAGATTTGCAAGTGCCAACAACACGAGCGGCAGGTTGACACCGAACAATTCGAACGAGTTTTTTTCCAGTCCGAACAGGTGCAACATAACCCAATAAGCGGTTACCACCGCAAGGTTGAACAAGGCGAATTTCAGCACCCACGACACGATAGGGGGCAGTGGGTCGATCGACAGTTTTAAAATGGGATAGTATCCGAGAAACGCCACAAACAAGATTTTTGCTTCCATCGACGGGGTGAGCAACACGTTCAACACCGCCACCGAAAGAAAGGTGAGCCATCCCCATCGGCGCCCCGTTTCGATCGCCACGGGCACCAGCAACAAGCCGGCAATGGCAGGCAGGGCAAAGGTGGCGTACGGGAACACGGTGGCCAGCATGCACACCATCGACAGTGCGCCAAACACACCGCCGAGTGCCACTTTTCCGCTGGTTTTCACGTTATACGCACCTCGCAATCAACAGCAGGAGATCAAGTCGCCGCCCATACATTCGCAACAGCAATCGGCGCAAATCAAGGTGTTGCACACGTCACACGCCGAACAACCGCCGCCCACGGGGGTGGTGGTGTAGGTGCCCGTTTGCCGTCCGTGCGACATTTGATTGAACGCCGCACGGTATTCCGCATTGGTCGGGTCCATACGGCACGCGGTGGAAAAATGCTGATACGCATCTTCCAGCCAGCCGCGCTTATACAGCACGCTGCCTTTCAAAAAATGCCATTCCGCATCACGGGTAATCGCCGGAATGCCGTTCAACAAGGTGTCGGCATCCTCAATGCGCCCTTCGGTGATCATACGGCGAATATCGCCATACCGTCCGTTGCGGTTTCGATGGCTTTGACCGCCCTCTTTGCGCATTTTCACAATGGCGTCATACGCTTCGTTGATCTCCTGCATCTTTTCCTGCGCGAGATCGGACAGCGGATTGTCGCCGTACTGATCGGGATGATATTTACGCGCCATTTCACGATAGGCGGCTTTTACTTGGTCGTCGGTGGCATCGGGCGAGATGCCGAGCACCTTATACGGATCGTTCATATTGTCTTCTTCCTTTCCCCTTCGGCTTCGGCGGTCACCTGCGCGATGGCCGACGGCATGCCGAGCGTGAGAATGTTTTGTAATATGGCATCGAATTGGTAGCGATCCAACAAATGCCAGGCGGTAAGACATTCCGCCAGCGAGGAATTAAGTGCTTCACGCATCCGCGTGGTGGGGCGTGCGCCGTTTTCGGCAGGGAAGGGGTTGAATCCGCCGTGTCGGCGATCCTCCGCCCAATCGTCGGCGGCATCCATGAAATAGATCCACCGCCCAAGGCAATAGCCAAACCGTGCACGGGCATCGTGTGCCGCCCCCGACGGCTCATCCCACACGGTGAGTGCCGCCATCAAGGTGGCGGTGGGGTGCGCCGCGGCATCGGGCGAGGCGGTGTCCCGTTCCACCGCTTGCTGTGTTTCGTAATAGGTCGCCATCTGTGCCGCCACCGAGGGGGCAAGTTTGGTCGCACGTCGCTTCATGGGGGCGAGCAACCACAACAGCGGACGACGGGTCAACCGTTTGGCAAACGTGCCGTCTGCCACGTCATCTTTCAGTTTGTAATAGGAGAGCAGTACCGCCGCATCGGCGGCATAGTTCAAGGCGTTGTCGCCGTGACAGCGGCGGCATTTTTTGAGCGGATTAAACGGACACCGCCCTTTGGAAAACGTTACGGGTGTGTCTGTGAGCGCCATGTGAAACAGCGCCAACACGGTAAAATCGTAATTGAGCAAAAAACGGGCGAACACGCCGTATCGCTTGCCCAGCGCACGGCAGAGCGAGCAGTACGCTCCGCGATAGTCTTCCCATTCGCGCACTTTCAATTCCGGTTGAAACACACGCACGTATCCGAACAACACTCTCACACCCTTTCGCATCATCATACTATATTTTAAGGATAAGAGTATGACGGAATTGTAAATTTACGGCGATGGGGTGTCAATGTGTAGACTTTATTGACGAAATGTGGTAAAATTTTCTTGTAATCCGCAAAAGTGAGATGAGGAACAAATGACGCTTGCACGGCGTAAAAACATTGATATGACCGTTGGCAATGCGGCCAAGAACATTTTGTTGTTCGCGTTTCCACTGTTGCTCGGCAACCTGTTTCAACAACTTTACAATATGGTGGACACGTGGGTTATCGGGCAAACGGGCGAAACGGGTGCCTATGCCGCGGTTGGCAGTATCGGACCGGTTGTGAACATTTTGATCGGGTTCTTTTTGGGGCTTTCCAGCGGTGCAGGCGTGGTGATTTCGCAATATTTCGGGGCGAAAAAAGAGGAAGAGGTGCGCCGCGCGGTGCACACGGCACTCGCCATGACTTTGTTGCTCGGGGTGGTGTTCACCTTCCTCGGTATTGGGATGGCACCCTACATTTTGCAGTTGATGCTGAACGGCGAAGAGTCGGTGGAAGTGTATCCTTACGCCAAAACCTATCTCACCATTTACTTTGCCGGTGTGATGGGGTTGATGGTGTATAACATCGGTTCCGGCATTCTGCGCGCGGTGGGGGATTCCAAGCGCCCGTTTTTTTCCTCGTGGTGTCGGCGGTGCTGAACATTGTGTTGGACCTTTGGTTTGTATTCGGTCTTAACATGGGAGTTGCCGGTGTGGCACTTGCCACCGTGATCGCACAAGGGGTGTCGGCGGTGCTGACCGTGATCACCTTGTTGCGCACCTCGCTGTGTGTGCGCGTGCGCTTACGGGAACTTGGAATAGATCACACAATGTTGCGCAAGATCGTGCGTGTGGGCATTCCGGCCGCCTTGCAAATGGCTGTCACGGCATTTTCCAATGTGTTTGTGCAGTCCTACATCGCCAACGTGAACGGGGATCAAACTGCGGCACTCGGCGGCTGGACCACTTATTCCAAGGTGGATATGCTCATCTTCTTGCCGGTGCAGTCCATCGCTCTTGCCGTGACCACCTTTGTGGGGCAGAATCTGGGGTTGGGCGAGGTGAAACGTGCACGCAAAGGGACGATGACCGCATTTTGGATGGCGCTGTGTGCCACGGTGACAGTGATCGCCACGGTGATGTTGCTTGCCGCGCCGTTGGCAGGTGTGTTCAATCCCGATCCAGCCGTGGTGAAAAACGCCACGATGCTGTTGCGCACCATGACGCCGTTTTACGTTCTTTGCTGTGTCAATCAGGTGTTTTCCGCAGCGTTGCGTGGTGCAGGGAACACCCGTGCCCCCATGATCATCATGCTGTCCTCGTTTGTGGCGTTCCGTCAAATTTATCTGTTCGTGATGTCCCGTTACATTTCGAACGAGTTGTTGCCGATTGGCACCAGTTATCCGGTAGGATGGTTTTTGTGTGCGGTGCTCACGGTAATCTATTATCTACGCTGTGATTTCTCACGCAGTCGGGTTGTGGAGGAAGAATAAAAGCAAGCCCCCACCCTACGGGGGCTTGCTTTTATTTATTCAAATACGGTTTCAACATATATCGCGCACGACCGCGGAAATCTTCGGGATCGTAGTGAACCGCCATATGGATCCCCGGTTCCACTGCACTGTGGATATCCCAATTGTGATACAGCACACCGCTAAGATCCTAGTATTCCCGCCAACCCAACGATGAGCGGCATGGTGATAACGGACAACAAGGTGGACAATACCACCAGATTGACAGAGAGGGTGGGGGAACGGTCGAATTTCGCCGCAAACATCGTGGTGGCCGTGGCAACGGGAGCGCTGGCACCAATCACAGCCGAGATCAATACCGTGCCGCGCACGCCGCACAACCACAATACCCCCAGCGTGATGAGGGGGATGACTGCCAATCGCAACCCAATGGTGATATAGGACGAACGGTCGGACAGTGCCTCTTTGATGTTCGCCCCTGCCAGATAGTAGCCGATGATGAGCATGGGAAGCGGTGTGTTCAAATTCGCCAGATGGTCGATAGGCGAGGCGATCACGGTGGGAAGTGTGACACCGCACAGCAGGAAACACAGGCCGAGCGCCACACCGATCAGACCGGGATTTAGCAAAATTTTACGCAAGGACATTGCCTTTACACCGCCGCTCATAATGCCGACACCGTAGGTCCACAGCACCAGATTGAATGCCGCCACGAACACCGCGCCGTAAAAGACACCGTCGTCCCCTAAAATGGCTTGCTGTAAAGGGATGGCCATATACCCTGCGTTGGAGAACACCACGCCGAAGCGAAGCACCGCCGCACGGCTTTGGTCTTTGTCGTGGCACAAAAGGTGTGCCAGCGTGATTCCCAAAAGGTGCACCCCCACAGAGGCTATCGCCGCAATGCCGAGATTTTTCATCAATTCGGGGGTCATTTCACGTTGAAAAGAGCGGATGATAACACAGGGGGTGGCGAAATACAGCACCACGTCCGCCATGCACCGCACAGCGGTATCACGCAACAGTTTTGTCTTGGTGCAGATCACACCCACACCGATCAATATAAACAGCACCAATACTTGTGTGCCGACAGTCCAAAAATGTTCGATCATACACATTCCTCCCCGAGGGTGGCAATTAAACCGAAAACGGAGTTGCTCACCTTAAAAGCATACCATATTTTTAACGAAAAGCAAGCGAAAAACACAAAAAAAGCAAGGAACGACGATTGAGGGACAAAAAAAGACCGTTGGTTTACACCAACGGTCTTTGAAAATTAGGCGATGCGCACTTCGGGGGTGGCGGCGATTGCCGCCGCACCGGCCGGAATTTCGTGCAGGGGGTTGAGCGCGGCATGCAAACGGCGCTTCAGTTGTGCGCGCTTTTGGCGACGGGCGCGTGCCAGGGCGGCATCACGCTTCATGACCAGTACGCAAAACCCGAACAGCGACAAACGCAACGTCATCAGCAACAAGGTGACCACGGGAAACTTCGTGACAGACAAGAGTCCTGCCGTCATCAACTCCACCGCGCAGGTGGCAAGGGGCAACCACAGCAGTTGACGCGTTTCGGGCATTTTGGCACGCACCAACATATGCACGAACATCCCTGCCATCAACAAAGCAAATACCATATTCAACATAACGGATTCCTCCTTCACAAAAAACGAACAAATGTTTTGCTATGATTTCAGTATACACGAAAAAATCCGTTTGTCAATAGAAAAACGAACAAATTTTCGGTTTTTCCGAAAATTTGTTCGTTTTTGCTCTTTTATGACAAGTTGTTACACTTTACGCACGGCGCTTTTTGGCGCGAATACGCATGCAAGCAAAGAGTACAATACAGCCGACGCCGAGGATTGCCGCCACCAGACCGGGGATCCAGAAACTACGGCATACCGTATCAATTAGAGGTTCAATGATCTTCATGGCAGCCTCTTCTGTCTCCAAACGAGCCGCGGAAAGTACGAAGGATCGCAGTGCCAACGTCAACAGACCGATGCCACCCGCAAAGAGTAAAGCGATACCACTGTACAGCGAGGTGAGGAAGTGACCGTGCAGGTTGAACAGTGCCAACAGCAAAAGAATGAACAGCGTCACACCGATCAACAGCCAAAAGCCGACGGTGTAGAGGGAACGGAACATTTCAAGGCCTTCGGAGAATTCCTCATCCATACCCATATTCTTCATGTCCAACTGTTCGGTGAGGTTTTCTTCTTCGATAAAGTTCTCGATCATTTCGTAATCTTTATCGCTCAAGGTTTCGCCGGTGATTTCTTCAATGATATGTTCGTTGTCTTTCACCAGGTCGAGCAGTTCCTTTTTTGTGATCTTGACCGAGGTATCCCCCGATATAAGTGCGGAAATGTATTCGCCGCCTTTTTCGGCAACGAAATCGTCGATGGTGGATTCCTCGAAGAACTCTTCCAGTTCCTCTTCGCTGAGGATGACGTCCGCATTGCCGTTCACGGCCGCTTCGTAATAGTCATCATACAGCGCTTCGGCGAGCGATTCGGTTTCGCCTTCGGAGATGCCTTCTGCAACCATGTCGGCGATGTCGATGTCTTTTATCATCTGCTCGATGGTGTTCGCGCTGATAATGGTGCGAACGCCAAACATCGCGATGACGGCAATCAGTAAGGCGGCGAGCACCGCGGTCAGCGGAATGCTGAACAGGCAACGCAGGATGCGCCACCATATCGGTGTGCGGCGCCGTGGCGTCGGCGGCACGGGGGTGGGCATCGGTGCCGGCGTCGGAGGGGGCGTGGGTGCCACAGGTTGTGCAGGCGTTTCCGCCACAGGCGGCACAGACGTTTCCGCCACAGGCGGCACAGACGTTTCTGCCGCAGGTTGTTGGGGAGCTGCGTTTAACCGCGTGCCGCAACCGGTGCAGAAAGATGCGGTTTCGGGGGCTTCCTTGCCGCAATTGGGACAAATAACGGACAACATACAAAACACCTCCAAAGATAGGACACTTTACTTGAATAAATCATAGCACAAACTGAAAAAAGTGTCAACATCTTCCACCCACCTCTTGCAATTTTTAACAAAGACGGATATAATGGGTAAAAAAGGGGGGAGAGGTATGAAAACGATGAAACGTCCGTTTCGGATATCCCCGTTTCGCGTGATTTTGCTTGGATTCGTGGCGGTTATTCTGCTGGGTGCATTGCTCTTGATGTTGCCTATCTCCTCCCGTGACGGGCAGGTCACCCCATTTTCAGATGCCCTATTCACCGCTGCTTCGGCGGCGTGTGTGACGGGGTTGATCGTGCGGGATACTGCCACCCATTGGAGTGGATTCGGTCAGTTTGTGTTGCTGTTGCTCATTCAGGTGGGCGGTCTCGGCGTGGTGACGGTGGCGGCATCCATTGTGCGCCTGACAGGAAAAAAGATCAGCTTGCGGCAACGCAGTTTAATGAAAGAGGCGGTCGCCGCCCCCCAAATGGGCGGTATCGTGCGCTTGACGGGATTCATTTTGAAGGTGACCTTTGCGGTGGAAGCGGTGGGGGCTTTGTTGTTGGCACCTGCGTTTTGCCGTGAGTTCGGGTTTTGGCGCGGTTTGTGGTATGCACTGTTTCACGCCGTGTCGGCGTTTTGTAACGCCGGATTCGATCTGATGGGGGTGCGCGCTCCCTTCTCATCGCTCACGACCTTTGCGGTGCATCCGCTGGTGAACGTGGTGATCATGTTGCTCATTGTGTTGGGCGGCATCGGTTTTTTGACGTGGGAGGACGTGTTTTGCTACAAATGGCATCTTTCCCGTTACCGCATGCAAAGCAAGGTGATCTTGGCGGTGACGGCGGTGTTGATTGCGGTGCCGGCGCTGTACTATTTCTTGCTTGAATTTCGAAGCGAGCCGCTTGCGGCACGCATTTGGTATTCGCTGTTTCAATCGGTCACGGCACGCACCGCCGGTTTCAACACGGTGGATCTGGCGGCGATGAGCGCCCCGTCCTTGGTTGTGATGATGGGTTTGATGTTAATCGGCGGTTCGCCCGGGTCAACGGCAGGCGGTATGAAAACCACCACGGTGGCGGTGCTTGGTTCATCGGCAGTGTCGGTGTTCCGTCGGCGTGAATATGCGAACTTTTTCGGGCGGCGGTTGCCGAACGACACCTTCCGCAGTGCGGCGGCGATTTTGATGATGTATACCCTTTTGTTCTTGGGCAGCGGTATTGCCATCTGCCATATTGAGGGGATTCCGTTGCTTGCGTGTTTGTATGAAACCGCCTCGGCGATCGGTACGGTGGGGACAACCCTTGGTATCACATCGCAGTTGGGGGCGGTGTCGCGCGGTATTTTGATCGGATTGATGTTGTTCGGTCGCGTGGGCGGTCTTACCATGATTTATGCCGCGCTGTCGGATAATCGCGGAAACGTGTCCCGTTTACCGGAAGAAAACATTACGGTCGGATAAGGAGAAAAACAATGAAATCGGTATTGTTGGTTGGTCTTGGTCTGTTTGGACAACACATCGCCCGTGAACTGTGCAACTTGAAGCATCAGGTGTTGGCGATCGATGAAGTGGAAGAGCGCGTGAACACCGTGCTGCCGTTTGTGACGAGTGCGCAGATTGGGGATGCCACGAACGAGGAATTTTTGCGGTCTCTCGGTGTGCGCAATTTTGATTTGTGTATCGTGACCATCGGCGAGAGTTTTCAAAACTCGTTGCAGGTCACGTCGTTGCTGAAAGATTTGGGCGCACCGATGGTGGTGTCGCGTGCCGCCAACGACGTGCACGCGAAGTTCCTGTTGAAAAACGGGGCGGACGAAGTGGTGTATCCCGAACGTGAACTGGCTTCGTGGACGGCGATCCGTTACACCGCCGACCACATTCTCGATTACATCGAATTGGACGGCGAGTATGCCATCTTTGAAGTGGCCGTGCCCGAGGATTGGGAAGGGTGCACGGTGATCGAGTTGGATATTCGCAGAAAATACGGCATCAACATCCTCGGCGTAAAACAAGACGGACGGCTGAACATGGCGGTCACCCCCGACACGGCGATGCCGCAGGGCGGTTCGGTGCTGGTGCTTGGTCGCCGCCGCGATATTCAACGCTATTTCCACATGTAAAGAATTTTTTGAAAAATGTAAAAAAAGACTTGATTTTTCTCGGAGAGTTCAGTATAATAAACTGGCGCCTTAAAAAGCGAGGTACGGAGAGATGGCTGAGCTGGTCGAAGGCGCACGATTGGAAATCGTGTAACGGCTATAAACCGTTCGGGGGTTCGAATCCCCCTCTCTCCGCCAAACAAAAGAACACACCCCGAAGGGTGTGTTCTTTTGTTTTTGGCTTCAGAGGGGGATTCGAAACGAACTCCAATCCTGAGGTACAACGTGCCGAAGGATTGGGAGCAAAGGATGTTCGTTGCTGTCGCAACGAAATCCGTGTAACGTGTTTCTTGGCATCTTAAACAGATGCCATTTTGCTTCGCAAAACCGAAAAAGTTACGCCCCAGCGTGCGGTGTGGCTTTTTTCGTGAATATTGCTGTCGAGACTTGACATACCTTGCGAAACAAGGTACAATACATAGGGTATAATCATGCGCTTTACACAGATTGTGGGGGTGTCTATGGCAAAGAAGAAAAAGTGGATGCGGTTTCGTCACCGTGTGGTGCGCAATGTCGCATACGTATTGCTGTGGCCGTATTCACGTATCAAATACGGGATTCGCGTGGAGAAATTTCGCGAGCAGGGCGACCGTCCTTATCTCATTTTGTTTAATCACCAAACGGCATTTGACCAGTTTTTTGTGGGGATGTCTTTTCGCGGACCGATCTATTACCTTGCATCGGAGGACCTGTTTTCCAACGGGTGGGTATCGTCCTTGATTCGATGGTTGGTGGCACCCATTCCGATTAAAAAGCAGGCGACGGATATTGCCGCGGTGAAGAAGTGCTTGGCGGTTGCCAAGGAGGGCGGCACGATTGCCATTGCCCCCGAAGGAAACCGTACATACAGCGGCAAAACCGAATATATGAATCCGGCGATCGTGCCGTTGGCACGCAAACTGGGTATGCCCATTTTGCTTTATCACATCGAGGGAGGATACGGCGTGCAACCGCGTTGGAGTGACGGTACGCGCCGCGGTGCGATGAAATCGTTCGTGTCTCGTGTGATCGAGCCCGAAGAGTACAAAGATATGTCCAACGAGGAGTTGCTTCGTTTGATCGAAGAGGGACTGTACGTGGACGAAGGGGTGGCGGACGGTATCTTCCGCTCCGCGCGCCGTGCGGAATATCTGGAACGGGCGATGTACGTGTGCCCGACCTGCGGACTTTCCACCTTTGAAAGCCATGAGAATGATATCACCTGCAAGCGGTGCGGACTCACGGTGCATTACGGTGAGGACAAGAGGTTGACCTCGGATGCGGCGGCGTTTCCCTTCGCCTTTACCACCGAGTGGTATGCCTACCAGCAACAGTTTGTGCAGAGGTTGGATCTCGCCCCCTTCACGGAGGAGGCGATGTACCGCGAGCGTGCGCAATTCTCCGAAGTGTTCCTGCAAGAAAGCAAGCAGGTGCTGGCGGAGGATACCGCCGTGGCGCTGTATGGCGATCGCGTGCAAATTGGGGAACAGACCTTCCTGTTCGACAACCTTTCCGCGGTGACGGTGCTCGGGCGCAACAAGCTCAACATCTACTGTGGCGACAAGGTGTATCAGTTAAAGGGTGACAAGCGTTTCAACGCGCTGAAATACGTCAACATCTATCACCATTACAAAAATGTGAAAAGAGGGGAGCCGCATGGAGAATTTTTGGGACTTTAACGTGTGGGGCAGTTGGAACCTGGTGGCGGTGTTGCTCATCAGTTTGCTGGTTGCCCAAATGTTGAAACGCTCGATTCCGTTTTTGCGTGAATCGTTGATTCCCACGTCGGTGCTCGGTGGCGGTTTGCTGATTTTGGTGGCGGGTGTGTACAAAGGGATCACCGGTAACGTGATGTTCGACACCGCCTTTTTCGGCGGTAAAGGCACAGTGAATCTGGAATTGCTCACCTATCACACCTTGGCGCTCGGATTTATTGCCTCCACCTTCAAAAGCGGCAAGGGCAAGATGACCAAACAGCGCACGACCGAGATCTTTAACACGGGTGTGACCACCGTGTCCACCTACCTGTTGCAGGCGATCTTCGGTATGGGCATTTCGCTTGTCGCCGTGTTCTTTATGAAGGACTTTTTCCAAGCGGCGGGTGTGCTGCTGCCGTTCGGTTACGGACAGGGCACGGGGCAGGCACTCAACTACGGCAACATTTACGAAACGCAATACGGTTTTGTCGGCGGCAAGAGTTTCGGTCTTACCATTGCGGCACTCGGCTTTATCAGTGCCAGCATCGGCGGTGTGATCCACCTGAACATTCTGCGTAA
>JAZNTC010000178.1:0-3280 GCA_045591605.1 Acutalibacteraceae bacterium
GAGCGGATCTACTACATCACGATGAGTTGCGACGAGGAATTGGCGCAATTCCCGGTGACGTTGCGTAGTTGCGAAGAGCCGGAGGGAGAAGAGGATTACGACTATCCCGAAATCGGTGTGAACATCTTCAAAGAAACGATGACCGTCCCGGTGGGCGCGTTCTTCCTTCCGCTTTACGGGACGGCCGATGAGGAATGGTTGGATGAAATCACCTCTTCCGACACAAGCGTCGTGGGTATATCCGACCTTTTGTACAACGAGTTTGTGGCGCTGGCGCCCGGCAAAGCAACGTTGACCTACACGACCGATATGGGATATACCGATACCATTGAAGTCACGGTGACGGGGGATTATCCCACCCTCACCAAGGATCAGCCGATGAATATCGAACTGGACGATGAGATCTTGGGTCGGGTGTATCGCTTTGTGCCGACGGCGAACGGAAAATATGCGTTCTATTCGGAGCGGGTGGACGGCGATCCGTATGCCTTTCTCTTCGGTGAAAACGGCAACCAGATCAATTACAATGACGATCGCAACGACATCGATGAGTTGGACTTCTATTTGCAGGAAGATCTCACGGCAGGCGAAACCTATTACCTACTGTTTACAGCCTATGATTACGGGGATCTAAGCTACACCGCCACCGTGACGACCGCGTCCGACACGACCGACTACGGTGTCGTGGTGGATCCCGAAGATTACCTCTTTGTTGAGGATGACGTGTACTATGTGGCAGTGGGGAAAGGTGTGGACTTTGATGTCGTCCCCATTCCGTACGGCGCTACATTGGGTGGCTGGCACCTGGAAGTGGAAGGCGATGTCGATGTCTATGGTAACTGGATCGAATGCGGCGAAGCCGGCGACGTGACCGTGACGGTCGTAGTGGAGGATATACCCGGTACGGTTATCTCCCTCTGCGTGGTGGACATTGCGCCCGGTGACCTGAACTTCGACGGCGCTCTGGACGAAACCGACGTGAAGATGCTGTACGGTCATTTGACCGGTAAGCAGGAATTGGGGCGCCGTGTGTTCCTTGCCAACATGGACGAAAACGGCGTGATTGATGCCGATGACTTGGCATTGTTGTGTGAGAAGGCAAGGGTGGAAAATCCCGGTCGCACAGGTGACGTAAACGGCGATAGCGGGGTGGATTCCACCGATGCGCGCATGGTGTTGCAATACGCTGTGGGCAAGATCGGTGAAGGACAACTGGCGTTGACGTTTTCGGACGTGAACGGTGATAACGAGGTGGATTCCACCGATGCCCGTTTGATCCTCCAATTTGCCGTGGGCAAGATTCAAGCATTCCCGAGCAAAAAGTAAACAATAAAGAGAACACCGCCGCAGGCATTTTTGCCTGCGGCGGTGTTTTTTTATTCCACCGTGACACTTTTGGCAAGGTTGCGCGGACGGTCCACGTCGCATCGGCGCTTGACCGCAGTGTGATAGGCGAGCAGTTGCAACGGCACAACGGCAGGAAACGGCATCAACAGCGGATCGGTCGTGGGCAGGGAGATCTGCACGTCCGCTTCTGGCAATGTATCCCTCACCCCGATTGCCACGGTATAGGCACCGCGTGCCTTCGCTTCCTTCACGTTGGCGGCGATTTTTTTGAACAAGCGAGGCACGGTTGCCACCGCCACCAGCGGCATTCCTTCGGTAATGAGTGAGATGGTGCCGTGCTTCAACTCACCTGCCGGGTACGCCTCCGAATGAATGTAGCTGATTTCTTTCAGTTTGAGCGACCCTTCCATACACAGTGCATAATCCACGCCGCGCCCGATATAAAGCGCATCGCGCGCTTCGGCAAACACGGCGGCGGTGTCTGCACACAAGGCATCCACGGCGAGCGTTTGCTCCAACAGCCGCGGCAGGTCGCACAGGGCTTCGGTGAGGCGGCGGCAATCCGCTTCGTTGATGCCACCGCATCCCAATGCGGTGGAAAATGCCAACAGATACATCACCGCCAGTTGCACCGTGTAGGCTTTGGTGGATGCCACCGCAATTTCAGGCCCTGCGTGGGTATACAGCACCATATCCGCTTCACGAGCGATGGTGCTGCCCTGCGCATTGACAATGGCAAGCGTTGCCGCACCCCGTGTTTTGGCGGCACGCAACGCCGCCAATGTGTCGGCGGTTTCACCCGATTGTGACAGCAAAATCACAAGGTCGCGCCCGTCAAGCGGCGGCAGATGATAACGAAATTCCGATGCCACCTCCACCGTGGCAGGCAGATCGCACAAGGCGTGCAACACGCGGCATCCCACCGCCCCTGCGTGCATGGCGGTGCCGCACGCCACCACGTGCCATTGCCGAAACGCCGCCAGACGTTCGGGTGTCAATCCGCATTCCGTAAGGTTTGGCAACCCGTCCTGCACACGGCGTGCCAAGGTGCGTTGCAGCGCGTGCGGTTGTTCATAAATCTCTTTCAGCATAAAATGGGGAAATGCGCCTTTTTCCGCGGCAGCAGATTCCCAATTTGCCGTTTGCAACGGTGGGGACACCGCGTGTCCTTCACTATCATAAAACGTGATGCCGTGCAACGTCAACACCGCAGCCTCGTTATTTGAGGGCAGGTAATACCGTCGTGTGTAGGGGAGCAGGGCGGTGACGTCGGATGCCAGATAACACGCACCATCCGCCATCGCCGCCACCAACGGGCTTTCGCGCCGTATAGCATACACCGCGTGGGGACGGTCATCAAACAGCACCGCCAGCGCAAACGAACCTTCCAACCGTGCCGTGACCGCAAACAGCGCGGCGAGCGGATCGTCGGTGTACGAAGCATCCAGCAGGGCGGCAATCACCTCGGTGTCGGTGTCGCTGTGAAAGGTGTAACCGTGTGTTTCAAGTTCTTGTTTGAGCGACCAATAATTCTCAATGATTCCATTGTGCACCAGCGTGACACGTCCTGCGCGGTGGGGATGTGCGTTGCGGTCGGACGGCGCGCCGTGGGTTGCCCAACGGGTGTGTCCGATACCGCAGGCGGTGCGCGGCATTCCTTCGAATTGCAAACGTTCACGCAAATTTGAAAGCCGCCCTGCCCGTTTTGTGATGCGGACGTGCCCTTCTTCAAACACCGCAATCCCTGCTGAATCGTATCCGCGGTATTCCAATGATTCCAACGAGCGAAGCAACCGTTCGGTTCCGTTTTCCTGCCCCACGTATCCCACAATTCCGCACATGCGTTATCGCCTCCTGCGCCTAATGTGTGCAAAAAGCTGGCGGGTATGCAACGCACAACCCCCCGCTTGTGGATAGGGTGTGCAGTCAAACC
>JAZNTC010000179.1:0-7763 GCA_045591605.1 Acutalibacteraceae bacterium
AAAAAAGTTTGCTAAACTGCTGTTTGAATTTTTGTTCTACCGTTGGCTTATTTATGGAATTTTTTGGATCAGCGGATACGAACCGTTGACAGTAAAAGGAGTTCTGAAGGTCGCCATCCTGATTAGAAACGTGGCGCAGAACTTTACCGGCACCTACCTGCTCTTTTTCCTGTTCATTCCGTTTTTGAACAAGTTGATCGCATCCATTTCGGAAAAGCAACACCTTTTGCTGATTCTGTTGTCGGGATTCACCTATATTTTCTTCGGCACCGTTCCCGGGTTCTCGGTGACGATGAATTACGTTTCCTGGTACATGGTGCTGTATTTTGTGGCTTCGTATCTGCGTTTGTATCCGAAAGATTGGTTTGAAAACAACAAAATCTGGGGATTCCTTTCCGCTTTGTTTATTCTGCTTTCGGCGGTATCGATCATCTGCGGGGCATTCCTATATCAATGGACAGGACGTGATTGGATTTACAAGTTTGTCACGGATTCCAACACGTTTTTGGCGTTTGCGGTGGGGGTCAGCACCTTCCTCTTTTTCCGCAATTGGAAGATCAAGCCGAGTCGCGTTATCAACGCAGTGTCTTCTACGTGTTTCGGTGTGTTGATGATTCACGCACACGGGGCAGTTATGCGCCGCTGGTTGTGGAGTGATGTGCTGAATAACGTGGGGGCGTTTGCATCACCGTACTGGTGTCTGCATGCGGTTTTGAGCGTGATCGGCATATTTGCCGTTTGTTGTGTGATCGATCTGCTGCGGATTCGATTCCTTGAAAAACCGTTCTTTGCATGGTGGGACAAACGGTGGCCCAAGATGCTGGAAACATACCAACGAGTGGAAACCAAGGTGTTGGAAAAGTTGAAAATAGGGTCTTGATGTGTGTGATGCACAAAACACGCCTGCCATTGGGTGCGGGCGTGTTCTTTTTACGGCTTTTTTGCCCTCTTCCACTTGTACTTTGTGTAAATATATGTTATACTACAATTTGGTATAGCTTGAGCCAAAGGAGGTACGCCGTATGTGCGGACTTTGCGGATTTACCGGTGAAGTGTTGAACCGCGACACCGTGATCAGAGAGATGACGGCGCGCATTACCCACCGCGGTCCCGATTCGGACGGTTTTTTTGAGGACGATCGGGTGGCGATGGGATTTCGCCGTTTGAGTATCATTGACTTGGAAGCGGGACATCAGCCGTTGTATAACGAGGAGAACACCTTGGTGCTCACCTTTAACGGCGAGATTTACAATTATCGCGATCTGCGCGCAGAGTTGCTTGCGGCAGGGCACGTGTTTGCCACCCAGACCGACAGCGAAGTGTTGCTTCACGGGTTTGAAGAGTGGGGCACCGACATGTTGCCGCGCCTGCGCGGTATGTTCGGCTTTGCGATTTACAACAAGCAAGACGGCACGCTGTTTGTGGCGCGTGACCGTTTTGGCATCAAACCGATGCATTACACGCGCTTGCCTGACGGACGTGTGGTATACGGCTCTGAGATCAAATCGTTGCTGGCACACCCCGACGTGACGGCGGAGTTTAACGAAGAGGCGCTCGACGGATATCTCTCCTTCCAATACGTCGTGCCGCCTGCCACCTTCTTTAAGGGGATTTACTGTTTGCCGCCTGCCCACTATATGTGGGTGAAGGATGGCGAGATCACGGTGGAACGGTACTGGGAGCCGATGTTCACACCCGATGAATCGCTCACCGAGGAAGAAGCGATCGACCGCATTGACCGCGTGTTCACCGCATCGGTGGAAGCGCACCGCATCAGCGACGTGGAGGTGGGTTGCTTCCTGTCGGGCGGTGTGGATTCCTGCTGGGTCGCCTCCTATTTCGGAGGGCAAAAGGCGTTCACCGTGGCGTTTGATAACGGCGGTCATTACGACGAGAGTTGCTATGCTGCCGAACTCGCCCAAAAGGTGGGGATCGATCACACGGTGCACAAAATCGGCGAGGACGAATACTGGGAAGCCTTGCCGAAGGTGCAGTATTTCCTGGATCAACCGCTGGCAGACCCTGCTTGCGTGGCGCTTTACTTCGTGGCGAAACTCGCCGCCGAAAAGGTGAAGGTGGTGCTGTCGGGCGAAGGTGCGGACGAGCTGTTTGGCGGTTATCGCATTTATCACGAACCGTTTTCGCTGGCGAAATATCAAAAGTTGCCGCGCTTTTTGCGACGCGCCGCGGCGGCGCTGGTGAAACCGCTGCCCGATTTCAAGGGGCGTTCCTTCCTGTTGCGCGGTGCCGAGACGATCGAAGAGCGGTTTATCGGCAACGCGTACATGTTCCGTCAAAAGGAAAAAGCACGTCTTTTGAAAAACGTGAAGGCGACCGACCCTGCGCACTTGACGAGGGAGTATTACGAAAAAAGCCGCGGACTGGACGACGTGTCGCGTATGCAGCTTCTGGACATTAACCGCTGGATGGTGGGGGACATTCTGCTGAAAGCGGACCGTATGAGCATGGCACATTCGCTGGAATTGCGCGTGCCGTTCCTCGACAAAGAGGTGTTTGCGGTGGCAGCCACCATTCCCACCAAATACCGCATTGCGCACGGCACCACCAAGTATGCCATGCGGCAAGCGGCGAAACGGCATCTGCCGCCCGAGGATACCGCACGCCCGAAACTGGGATTCCCCGTGCCGGTGCGTGTGTGGTTGCGTGACGAAAAATATTACAACACCGTGAAAGCGGCGTTCACCAGTGAAACGGCGGACAAGTTCTTCAACACGGCGGAACTTGTGAAATTGCTTGACCGCCATTTTCAAGGGAAGGCGGATAACTCCCGTCGCATCTGGACGGTGTATATGTTCCTCGTGTGGTACGGGGTGTATTTTAACGGAGAGAAAGAGATGACTCAAAGGTGAGTAAACGAGAAAATTTGAGGAATATCGCCATTATTGCCCACGTGGATCACGGCAAGACCACGTTGGTGGACCAACTGCTCAAACAAAGCGGAGTGTTCCGTGTGAACGAGCAGGTGGCGGATCGCGTGATGGATTCCAACGACTTGGAACGTGAGCGCGGCATTACCATTTTGGCGAAAAATACCGCCGTGATGTACGGCAACACCAAGATCAACATTGTGGACACGCCCGGCCACGCGGATTTCGGCGGTGAAGTGGAGCGCATACTGTTGATGGTGGACGGTGTGCTGTTGCTGGTGGATGCGTTTGAAGGATGTATGCCGCAGACGCGGTTTGTGCTGAAAAAGGCATTGGGGCTCGGCAAAAAACCTGTCGTGGTGGTGAATAAGATCGACCGCGACGGTGCGCGCCCGATGGAAGTGATCGATGAACTGTTGGATCTGTTCATTGAACTGGGCGCGGACGAGGATCAGTTGGATTTCCCCGTGGTGTATGCATCGGGACGTGACGGCTACGCCTCGCTCGACCCGTCGGTGAAAGGGGAGGATATGACCCCCTTGTTTGAAACCATCCTCAAAGAAGTGCCGCCTCCCGAAGGGGATGCCGAGGCACCGTTGCAACTGCTCTTTTCCAACATCGACTACGACGATTACGTGGGACGTATCGGTGTGGGGCGCGTGGAACGCGGCACGGTGAAAAACGGGCAGGCGGTGACGGTGTGCCGCGGCGACGGCACCACGTTTTCGGCACGTATCGGCAAGCTGTTCCAGTTTGAAGGATTGCAACGGGTGGAACACGAATCTGCCACCGTGGGTGACATCGTGGCGGTGACGGGTATCACCGATTTAAACATCGGGGAAACGGCATGTGATCCCGAACACCCCGAAGCGTTGCCGTTTGTGCGGATTGATGAACCCACCATTTCGATGGTGTTTATGGTGAATAACAGCCCCTTTGCCGGCGGCGAGGGGAAATTTGTCACCAGCCGCAACCTGCGCGACCGCCTTTTTAAAGAGGTGGAAACCAACGTGAGTATGCGTGTGGAGGAAACCGACACCACCGATGCGTTTAAGGTGTCGGGGCGCGGTGAATTGCACCTATCTATTTTGATCGAAACCATGCGGCGGCAGGGCTTTGAATTTGCGGTGAGCCGTCCGCAGGTGATTTACAAAAAGGATGCCGACGGCACGCTGTTGGAACCGATGGAACTTCTGATGGTGGAAGTGCCCGAAGCGTACGTGGGTGCGGTGATGGAAAAGATTGGTTCGCGCAAGGCGGAAATTGTGGATATGGGCACGCGTGACACGGGTATGAGCCATTTGGAATTCCGCATTCCTGCCCGTGGCTTGATGGGTTACCGTCAGCAGTTCTTGACCGATACCAACGGCAACGGCATCATGAACAGCGTGTTCGACGGATACGAGCCGTATAAAGGGGACATTCCGCAACGTGTGCAAGGATCGCTCATTTCGTTTGAAAGCGGCGAAACCAGCAGTTACGGGGTGTTCAACGCGCAAGAGCGCGGTGTGATGTTTGTCGGTCCGGGCGTGCCGGTGTATGAAGGCATGATTGTGGGCGAATCCCCGAAGAACGAGGACGTGGTAGTGAACGTGTGCAAGAAGAAGCACGTCACCAATATGCGTGCGGCAGGGTCGGACGAGGCGTTGCGCCTCACACCGCCGACGATATTGTCGCTGGAACAATCGCTTGAATTTATCAATGACGACGAATTGGTGGAGATTACGCCGAAATCCATTCGTCTGCGCAAACGCATTCTTTCGAAAGAGCTGCGTATGAAAGCCGAGGCCAAGAAGAAGGCATGAACCGCCGAGGGGTGAAGCGGCCGCTGTACGTGGTGGGGTTTGCGTTTGCTTTGTCGTTGCTTGCGGCATCGGTCATGGGATTTCATGCGGCGTGCGCGGTGGCATTGCTGTGCGGTGTGCTGTTTGTGGTGGCACTGGCGGTGCGCACTTTGCGGCAAAACGAAGGGATCGTGGCGGCACTGGTGGCGGCACTCGTCGCCTTTTCGCTGTTTGTTGCGTGGGAATACCGTACGGTGCAACCCCTGCAATCCATGGACGGCGAAACCGTGACGGTCACCGTGTGGATGGAAGAACAGGTGAGCGAGCAAGAAAATACGGTGATGTATTACGCGCGTGTGCGCGACGGCGCGTTGCCGCACAACACCCGTTTGCTGGTGGCGACCGATAACCTGCCCGAAGCACCGCAACTGTATGAGCAGGTGACGGCGGACGTGAAGTTGACCGCCACCGATGATTTGCGCGCACACAACGTGTTTTTGCGCACGTGGATCGCGGAATGCGAACGGACACCAAGCGACGAACGTCCGTGGAATCATCCCTTTTTGCAGTTTCGATCCTATCTGATCGACCACCTCGAAACCCGTGCCGGTGGGGATGTGGCGGCTTTGCTGCGTGCCATTTGTTTCGGCGATAAGAGCCGCATGGACAGCGACGTGAAAGGCGGTTTTGCGGCGGCCGGGTTATCCCACATAACGGCGGTATCCGGCTTTCACATGAACATAATCTCGCTGGCGTTGTTTCATGCGCTTTGCTTTGTGGGGATGCGCACACGGTGGGCGGCGTTACTCTCGTTGCCGTTTCCCGCGGCGTTTGCCGTGCTGACGGGATTGGCACCTTCGGCGTTGCGTGCCGGGGTGATGTGTACCGTTATGTTGCTGGGCGCATTGTTTCGCCGCACGGCGGATGCACGCAACTCGCTTGGTGCGGCGCTGTTGCTGTTGCTCACCTTTGATCCCGGCGGTGTGTACGACGTGGGGTTGCAACTCTCTGTTGCCGCCACACTCGGTGTGTTGCTTGTCGCCTCACGGCAGTCGCGTGACAAGACGGGCGTGTGGTACAAAGCGGCGCACGGGTTGCAGTTGACGGTGGCGGCGGTGATTGCCACGTTGCCGCTTTCCGCATTGACCTTTGGTGAAACATCGGCACTCGCACCGCTCACCAATCTGATCGCGCAACCGCTTGCCGCGGTGGTGATGAGTTTCGGCTGTTTCGGCACATTGCTTTTGTGTGTGCCGTGGCTTGCCTTTTTGGGGTCGGCTTTGGTGTTGGTGGCAGGTGTGGCCGCCAAAGGGATGCTGTTCATTGCCGAACAAGCGGCACGGACACCATGGGCGATGGTGCCGCTGGATCAACCGTATCTTATGGTGTGGGCATTGGCGGTGCCGTTTGCTCTGTTGTTCGGGTGGCGCCTTTTAAAAGGGCGCGGCGTGCGCATCACCGCCATGTTGCTTGTGATTGCGTTGTGCGTATCCACCGCGTTGCACCATATCGGTATGCGTGGTGTGACCACGGTGACCGCGTGCAGTACGGCGAACGGCACAGTGGTGATTTTGAAACGCGACGGACGTTCGGCGGCAGTCGTGTTGGGTGATGTGGCAACCGAAACGGTGACATATACCCTGGAACGGCATAAAGCCGACATACCGGATTTCGTGTTGTTTCAACGGGATAAGACAGCCGCCTACGTGGAAAAGACGGCGGCAAAAGATATGGTTGTGTGCCCACCTGATGAGTGGTCAACCGCACCGCGCACGGTGACCTTTTGGGAGAATACGTCGCTTCAATTTTTGCGTGGGTGGTGTCGGCTCACGGTGGGGGAATATGCGGTATTGATCGCCCCGTGCAAGGGGACGGTTTCTGACCTGCCGCAGGAATACCACACCGCCGCGTGGGCGATATTTGATCGCAAACCGCCAAGCGGTGTGGAGAAATTGGCGTTGGCACGGGCGGTGCTCTGCTGTCCTGAAGCGCATTTGCCGCAGGTGACACGTGCGATGATGTGGGGTGTGTATCCCATTGACATTGCCGCCGAAGAGACGGTGACGATGAAATTGCGATAACGGAGGGTTGCTGTATGGCGTGGAATGAGGAGACGCTGAAAAATCATTTGAAATCCGAAGAGTTGCGTCCCGTGTACGTTCTGTACGGCGAAGAATCCTATTTGGTGGGGCAGTATGCCGATAAATTGCGCCGCCGTGCCGCCGATGGCGAGGACGATCTGGACTCCTTTAATCTGCACCGTTTCGACGGATTGAAATGCCGCTTTGACGAGATCGAAGAGGCGGCGGAAGCGTTGCCGCTGATGGCACAACGCACCTGCGTCACGGTGCGCGATTACGACGTGATGGCGAACGGCGACACGCACGAGCGTCTGCTTGCGCTGCTCAGTGAGCCGAACGAGAGCTGCGTGCTCATCTTCTATTTCGATGCGGTGAAGGTATCGCCCACCAAGAACGAGCGGTGGAAGAGTTTTTTGGCGGCGGCGGAAGAGGGCGGCGCCGTGGTGAAACTGGATAAACGCACACCCGAAGAGGTGGTGCGTATGTTGGTGTCGGGTGCGACCCGTCGCGGTGCCGCCATGAAGACCGATACCGCCCGTTTGTTGCTGGAATGGTGCGGCAACGACCTGCATTTGTTGCTGTGCGAGTTGGATAAACTGGCGGCGTTGGCAGACGGCGGCGAGATCGATCGCGCGTTGGTGGAACGTGCCGCCACACGCAATTTGGAATCGCGTGTGTTTGAACTGTCCAAAGCGATTCTGAAAGGGCAATACACCGCTGCCTACGACGTGTTGCGTGCGCTGTTTGCCCAAAAGGAAGATCCCATTATGATCAACGGTGTGTTGGCATCGGCGTGGGCGGATCTGTATCGTGTAAAGGCGGCAGAAGCGGCGGGTGAACAGCCCACGGCGGTGGCAACGGTGTACGCCGGATACAAGGGTAAGGAATTCCGCTTGCGCAATGCGGCGCGTGATGCTTCCCGTTTGTCGGTGGCGGCGTTACGGGAAGGGTTGGACGTGCTGGAAGAAGCGGATCGCCGTTTGAAGTTCACTCCTGCCGACAACCGCATT
>JAZNTC010000180.1:0-7911 GCA_045591605.1 Acutalibacteraceae bacterium
GACCGCACATCATAATGACGCACGGGGGTTTGCTGCCCGGGGTGGTGAGCCGTGCGGCTTGCCCGCCCATCAATGCCGTCAATTCTTCGTTGACGATCTTGATCACCATCTGTGCCGGTGTTAAACTTTCCATCACCTGCGCACCGACGGCGCGTTCCGCCACTTTTGCGGTAAAGTCTTTTGCTACTTTATAGTTGACGTCTGCTTCCAGCAAAGCCAAGCGCACTTCGCGCATTGCTTCCTTGACATCAGACTCGTTCAACTTACCTTTGGAACGCAACCGTTTGAAAGCAGCAGACAGTTTTTCGGATAATCCTTCAAATGCCACCGTTACCGCTCCTTATTTCGTCAGTTGCTGTGCCAACTCACGGATGCGGCGCACACGTTCGTTGATCTCCCGCGAATAACCGAACCGCTCGTTGATGGCATAGATGTCGTCGGCGGCATCCTGAATCGCCGCCACGCCCTCCTGCATCTCGCGGAACCGTTTAGCCAAGCCCAAACGCTCTTCCATTTCCAAGAGCTGCGTTTCCGCACGCTTAATGGAATCGCGCACGCCCTGACGGGTGATTCCTTCGTTTTCGGCAATCTCCGACAACGACAGATCGTCCTCATAATACAGTTCGATCACGTCCCGTTGCTTTTCCGTCAGCATTTCGCCGTAGAAATCAAACAGGAAAGCAATCTCCATATTTTTGGCCATCGACGGTCCCCTCCTTTTCTGTAAAATAAAACGAGTTGTAAAGCCGCAAAACTTTACAACTCATTATACACGAAAACCTGCATTTTGTCAAGAGGTTTTCTCTAAAAATTTTGTAAGTGTTTTCACCTTTACACCTGCATTACGGCTCACGGGACGTGAGGTATTCCACCGCCCGTTCAATGGAGTCTTTGGCATTGCCCCAATCGGCGTCCTCCCCGTTGTTGCGGTAATCGAACATCTCGGTGAAATGGTGCACGTCGTGGCGCAATTCGGTGATGTATTTGCGTGATAATGCCGATGCCGCCTTCAAAAATTCCTGTTGCCACCGCTTATCCATACCGCCGGCCGGAATCGACAGACGGGAGAAATGCGGCAGGCACAGATACTCCTGCTCCGAAAACAGCGTGCGGAAATCCTTCTGTTGCTCATACAACCGACAAACGGTGGCGAGCATCCGCTCCATCCCCCACTCCACCTGACTGCACACAAAACAACTGTCCGCCGCTTTTTCGGCGGCACGCACCTGTTTGGTGGTGCGCTTACCCAACAACGGCAGGCCGGCAAACACCTTCTTTTCGGTTTCCGCCAGATGGCTTTCCAGCATCAGCGCCACGCTCAACCGATTGCGCCGTTTGAGCATTTGACGGTAATGGGTGATGCAAAACCCTTGTTTATTGGTATCTTCACGCACGTCGGGTTCCATCATCGCCGCCCCGGTGATATATTCCACCACACGTTCTTCCAAACGGTCACGCATGCGGCAAATGGGACAGCCGTCGCGCGGTTCAAACACCTCGCTTACGGGAATACTGGTAATATCGTTACGCATGACAAATGCCACCTTTCCTGATGCGTCCATTGTGTCGCAGTGTGTACAGTTGTTTTTCTTTACAGATGCTGCGTCGTTATTTATTATCCTTTGTATCGCCGTGTCGGATACCCGGGCACGTCACACCGTGCGCACGTTACCGCCTTGCTCAACACGTTACTCATCCGTTTCCTGCTTTTTCTGGCGGTAGGCAACGGTCAAGGCTACACAGCGTTTCGCAATGTGCAGCAGCGTAAACACACCGCCGAACCCGATCAACCACACCACAAGAGAAAACGGCAATGTGATCGCTTGCATAAACCGTGCCGACACTTCCGACACGGTGATAAACACCACCAGAAACACGACCGTAAACCACGTCCACACCATGGAACGTGAGATATAGGTCAACCGTTTGAACAGATAGATTCCGGCCGCAATGGGGATCGTTGCCGCACCGTATTTGCACAAAAACGGCAACGGCACGTAATAGAGTCCGTTTTCAATCGTTCCGCTCATCCACGGGAACACCCATTCCAGCAGATACATCACCGGCAGAATGCAACCGATCCACGCTACCATCCAGCGCATAGCCGCGAGCGTCCGTTCGAACCACGTTTCACGAGGGCAGTTTGCCACCAATTCATGGCAAAACACCACGTCATCCATGCCGATCGCATCCGAAAACGCCTGACCGCGCTGTTGGCTTTCCAACGCCATACCGGCCAAGTCCGTGAGCAATTCTTCCTGTTTCACTTCGTTGAGTGAATAGGAGTCCAAATAGCGCATCATGCGGCGCAAGGTACGGCGATTCTCCGCCGAAAGTTGCGTGAGTACCGCACGCAGATCATTCTGTTTCATGTTGTTCTCCCCCTTCCGCCTGCATCAACCGACTGACCGAACGGGACAGTTGATCCCAGCATTCTTCAAATGCGCGCAAATACTCCTCGCCCGATGGGGTGATGGTGTAGTATTTGCGCCGCGGACCGAGCGGCGACGGACGCATCTCAGCCTTGATGCTCCCCTGCTTTTCCAAACGGAGCAACAACGGGTAGATCGTGCCTTCCGAAATGTCCGAAAACCCACTTTCGCGAAGCAACATCAATATTTCATAGCCGTAGGTCGTTTTGAGGTGAATGATCTTCAAAATGCAACCTTCCAGCGTGCCATGCATCATTTGGGACTTATCGTATGTCATGTAACAGCATCCTTCGCTTGTAATACGCGTTTAGATCAAACCGATAAATCCGTACTCCGTTTTGGGAAGGCGGGTTCGGGTCTGTCGATTTAACTTAAGTGTACCTTTTTTCACGTTTTTTGTCAATCTTTTTGCATAATTCCAAATATCGACATTGCCAAATTCAAAAGAATGTAGTATACTTGATGTAGTTTTATAAGAAGAGGGACGATTATGAGTCAGACAAACACATCGCGTAACAAACGCAGACGTCGTATGATGCGCCGCCTACTCCCGGTGCTGATCATCGGCGTGGTCATTCTTGCGTTGCTGGTGGGCGTTTTATTCGCCCTCATTAACAATCAGAACAACACACCGACGGGCGGCGACAGCAACGGCGGCGACGGAAACGGTACGGGCGAGCCGCCTGTCACCACCACGACCACCGCTTTGGCCACGATGTCGCAGGAAACGACCACCCAACTCGACACCACCCTTTCGGCCGCGCATATGCTGTTGTACGATGCCACGAACGACCGCGTCCTGTATGAAAAAGAAGCCGACGTTGTGTGTGCGCCTGCCAGCCTGACCAAAATCATCACAGCGGCGGTGGCGGCGAAATATAACACGCCCGAAGCCACCTTTGTTGTGGGCACGGAAGTGTATCTGAAAGACCCCGATGCCAGCAGTGCCTATTTGAAACTCGGCATGGAACTGACCTTGTCGCAAATGACACAGGCGTTGCTTCTCCCCTCGGGTGGCGATGCGGCGTACTGTTTGGCGGCACATACCGCACGGCGTGTGTATCCCGAAGAGCAGATGAGCGATTTTGAAGCCGCTACCCGTTTTTGCGAGTTGATGAACGAAGAACTGAAAGCAATCGGTGCGGAACACTCCCGTTTCATAAATCCCGATGGCATGCACCACACCTTCCACGTCACCACCGCCAACGATATGTTGAAAATCTTGCAGTTTGCGTGGCAGTTTGATGCGGTGCGTGAAGCACTGTGCACACCGCAAGCCGCTTTCACCACGGTGGACGGCAAAGAACTGGGTTACACCAACACCAACCGTTTGCTGAATCCGCGATTCCCCTCGCTGTACTATGCCAACGCGCTGGGCGGCAAAACGGGATTCACCGACCAAGCAGGATATTGCCTTGCTTCGGTGGCGGAAAAGGACGGTGTGCGCCTGTTTGCCGTCGTGTTGGGATGTGCGGACGAAAACCTGCGTTTCACCGAATCTGCCGCATTGTATGAAGCAGGCTTTGCCCTGAACTCGTAAATTCGCAAAAAACGCATCGTGGTATGCGTTTTTTGTTTTCATCGGGATATACTAACGCTATATCAAATGAGGACGGTTTTGTATGAAAAAGACCCTTACACGCGGCGCCGGCGTGTTGATGCCGATCAGCGCGCTCCCCTCCCCTTTCGGCATCGGTACACTTGGTGAGGAAGCATTCCGCTTTGCCGATTTTCTTCACACCGCCAAGCAGCGGTACTGGCAGGTGTTGCCCGTTGGCCCGACCGGATTTGGCGACAGTCCGTATCAATCTTTTTCTGCTTTTGCAGGAAATCCATATTTCATTGATCCCGCGCTGTTGGAGCGCGAGGGATTGCTCACCGCCGCAGAGACCGACACCGCCCGTGAAGCGGTTTGTGACGTGGAATATGAACGGTTATTTCGCACGCGGTTTGCCCTTTTGAAAAAAGCGTATCGCCGTTTTACACCCGACAACGACTTTTCCGCTTTTTGTGCGGCACAATCCCATTGGTTGCCCGACTACGCGTTATACACCGCGCTGAAAGAGCATTTCGGTCACCGCGATTGGAGTGAGTGGGAAGAACCCATCCGCCTGCGTGAAGCGGATGCCGTGGCGCAGTATACCGAACTGCTTGCCGACGAGATCGGATTCGTGTGTTTTTGCCAATACACGTTTCGCCGTCAATGGGATGCGCTCAAAGCATACGCCAACGCGCGCGGCATCGCGCTGATCGGAGACATTCCGCTATACGTATCCGCCGACAGCGCCGACGTGTGGGCCAACCGCGCGCTGTTTCAACTGGACACACACGGACACCCCACCGCGGTGGCAGGCGTGCCGCCGGATGTTTTCTCGGTCACGGGACAACGGTGGGGCAACCCGTTGTATGACTGGGAGCGTATGAAAGCAGACGATTTTGCATGGTGGCGTACGCGGGTGGCCGCGTGCGGCGCGTTGTATGACGTGTTGCGTATCGACCACTTCATTGGTATGGCAAGGTATTATGCCATTCCTGCCGCTTGCGAGACCGCTATCGACGGTGAGTGGCGCGAAGGTCCGGGACGTCTCCTGACCAACGCCATCGATGAAGCCGCCGGCAACATGCGGATATTGGCGGAGGATCTGGGCGTGTTACACCCGAAGGTGCGCACGCTTTTGCGCCAAACAGGGTATCCCGGCATGAGCGTATTGCTGTTTGGATTTGACGGCAACCCCGACAACCCCCATCTGCCACACAACTTTCCGCGCAACCGTGCCGTGTACGGCGGCACACACGATAACGACACCATTGTGGGCTACTGTTCCCGTGCAAAGCGCCGTGAACTCAGTTACATGATGCGGTATCTCGGCGTGAAACGGCGCGCCGCCATTCCGATGGGAATGTTGCGTGTCGCGTATCAAAGCGTGGCGGATCTTGCCGTGTTCCAGATGCAAGATCTTTTGGCATTGGACAGCCGCGCACGCATGAACACCCCGTCCACGGTGGGCGACAACTGGAAATGGCGCATGATGCCCGATGCCGCCACCCCTGAATTGGCGGCACATCTCGCGGAATTTGTCACGTTGTATAACCGATAACAAAGGAGCCGTATTATGAGTTTGGAGAAAGATATTCGCACCGTTTTGCGTATTGATGCCAACAAGCGCATTGAAACCGCTACCACCACCGAATTGTACAGCGCCGTATCGAAAGCGGCCTTGGCTTCGGTGAATGACCGTTGGCAAAAGCAAAAGAAAGGCAAACGCGTGGCGTATTTGTCGGCCGAGTTTTTGATCGGTCGTATGATCTATCAAAACCTCTACAATTTGGAAGAGACCGATACCGTTCGCACCCTGCTTGCAAAACACAAGGTGGATCTGCGCGTGTTTGAAGAGATTGAGGATGCCGCGCTCGGCAACGGCGGTCTCGGACGATTGGCGGCTTGCTATTTGGAATCCGCCGCCACACGGGATATTCCGCTGGACGGATACGGCATCCGTTACCGTTACGGGTTGTTCAAACAATCCTTTGAAAACGGGTTTCAGCGTGAAGAGGCGGACAACTGGTTGCGGTTTGGCGATCCGTGGGCGCGCCGCCGCGAGGAAGACCGCGTGCACATCGTGTTCGGTGACGGACAAGAGGTGTGGGCAGTGCCGTATGACACGCCCGTGATCGGGTTTGGCGCACGCACCGTCAACACGTTGCGCTTGTGGCAAGCGGAAGCGATCACCCCGTTTGATTTCGATGCCTTCAATGCCCAACGGTACGAGGAAGCGGTGCAGGAGAAAAATGCCGCCGAACGCATTTCGGCGGTGTTGTATCCCAACGATGATGCCAAAGAAGGCAAAATTCTGCGTTTGAAACAGCAATATTTCTTTGCCGCGGCTTCGGTGCAGGATTTGTTGCGCCGCTACAAGGCAAAGTACACCTCTCGCTATGCGCGCCTTCCCGAATTTTGCGCCATTCAGTTAAACGACACCCATCCCGTGGTGGCGATTCCCGAACTGATTCGCCTGTTGTGTGAGGACGGCGTATCCTTCACCAAAGCGCTCAACATTGCACGGCGCGTGTTTGCCTACACCAATCACACCGTGTTACCCGAAGCGCTGGAAAAATGGGGGTTGGATCTGTTCGAGGAAGTGTTGCCGCACTTAATGCCATACGTGCGCCATCTGCACATCACGTTGCAACGCGAGTTGCGGCGCCAAGGTATCACGGGCGAGAATGCCGCGAAATATTGGATTCTGGAAGGCAACACCGTGCACATGGCGCGCCTTGCCATTTTTGCCTCCCATTCGGTCAACGGCGTGGCACGCCTACACACCGAACTTTTGAAAACGCAGGTGCTCCCCCATTGGTACACGCTGTATCCCGAGCGGTTTAACAACAAGACCAACGGCATCACCCAACGCCGTTGGCTGGCGCTTGCCAATCCCGAACTGGCATCCCTTGTCACCTCACGCATCGGGTCAGGCTGGATCTGCGATCTTTCGCAGTTGCGTCAACTGGAAAGTTTGAAAGACGACCGCGCGTTCCTTGCGGAATTTGCCGACGTGAAGTTCCAAAAGAAACAGCAACTCGCCGCTTTCTTGAAAGCACAATGCGGTGTGACGGTCGATCCCACATGGATCTTTGACATTCAGGCAAAACGTCTGCACGAATATAAGCGACAGTTGTTGAACGCGTTTTCCATTGCCGACACCTATTTCGGCTTAAAAGACGGGCGCATCAAGGAGTTCACCCCCACCGTGTATATCTTTGCCGCCAAGGCCGCACCGGGGTATTTCCGTGCCAAGGGCATTATCAAGTATATCAACGAATGGGCACGCATCATTGCCGCCGATCCCGATGTGAACGATAAAATGCAGGTGGTGTTCCTGCCCAACTACAACGTAACGGCGGCAGAATCCATTATGCCCGCGGCAGACGTTTCGGAACAGATCTCCACCGCAGGCACCGAAGCCTCCGGCACGGGCAACATGAAATTTATGTTGAACGGTGCGGTCACGCTGGGCACGTTTGACGGTGCGAACATTGAGATCGTGGAACAGGCAGGACGAGAGAACAACTATATCTTCGGACTCACCGCCGAAGAGGTCACCGCCTTGAAACCGCAATACGATCCCAATGCCTTAATCCAAGCAGAAAACCGCTTGCAACGCGTGGTGGACACGCTGGTCGACGGCACGGTGGATGATGGCGACACGGGGATGTTCCGTGAACTGTACACCGCCATCACCGAAGGGGCATCGTGGCATCAACCCGACCATTATCTCTTGATGGCAGATCTGCTCTCCTATTGCGAAGCGAGGATGCAGACAAACCGCGATTACCGCGACCGCGAAGCCTTTACACGAAAAGGCTTGCTCAACACAGCGGCAGCCGGCAAATTCTCCAGCCAACGTTCGGTGGAGGAATACGCCGTGGTTATTTGGAACGTATAACAAAACAAAAAAGAAGGGCAAAACCCCGCAGGCCC
>JAZNTC010000181.1:0-4572 GCA_045591605.1 Acutalibacteraceae bacterium
ATCTATTGAAAGGATCTCTCTTTTTCCGTTTATTTTGAGGGAAACAGCACCTCCACCCGCGCTGACATCATATTCACGCGAATCAAGATCTTCCTGAAGCGCTGCCATATCTTCCTGCATCTTCTGTGCCTGTTTGATCATGCCCTGCATATTGGACGGGCCGCCGCCCATACCCTGCGGTAATCTTGCTTTCATATTCGGTTCCTCACTTTATTATGTGTTGATTTATTCTTCCGTAACCGGCACGCCGCGTTCACGGCTTTCACGCAAAAACGCGGTGAGCGGATCGGTCGCCGCGGCAGAAACCGTGGTGGTGCGGCGCAAACCGAAACGGTATTGCTGACCTGTCACAGCACGCACCGCCGCTTGCAACTTCTGTTTATGCTCTTCCTGCGACACCAGGCCGCGGAACAATTCGTTATCGGTGCAGATGATGATCTTCTCACCCTTCAAAATCGCGGTGGAGCCGAGCAACACGCCGTAGAGCGGCACGCAGTTGACACGCAGGTCATCCAGCACCTCGTTCCAACGGGTGAAGGGGGTTTCTGTCGCTGTATCCTCGGCCACAGGCGGAGGAGACACTTCCTCTGCCGTTTTCACGGGAATGGGTGTCGGCTCGACCTTTGCCACGGGGGCAGGGGCGGCGGTCACCACGCCGCCGCGCAGAGCATCCTCCAACGCTTTCACACGGCGAAGCAACGCCGAAACGTCGGTATCCAACAACGGGGTGCACAGGCGCATCAGCGCCATTTCCATTTCCACCCGACGGGAGGCACCGCCGCGCAGACGTTCCAGCGTTCCCTGCAACGCGTCCATACAATGGAGAATGGCGGCGAGTTCGTATCCTTCGGCTTCGGCACGCATACGCGCAAGTTCCGATGCCGCCGCGACCACCAGTTCCTCCGCGTTCTTCACACTTTTGAGGATCATCAGGTTGCGGTAAAAATCAATGAATTCGACACACAGCCGTTCCATATCGCAGGAGGCGGCATACAGCCGATCCAGCACGGTGAGCGCGGTGGCAGGGTCGCTCCCCTTCACCGCACCCGACAGTTCATACAAATAGTCGCGCCCGGCAAGCCCCACCGCTTCGCTCACCACGTCGGCGGTGATCTCCTCGGAACGGGAGAGGCACTGATCCATCAGCGAGAGCGCATCGCGCAGAGCGCCGTCTGCCAAACGGGCGAGCAACAGCGCCGCATCGTCGGTCAATGTGATGGATTCCTTCGCCGCCACATCGCGCAGGCGCGCGGCAATGTCCTCGGCCGGAATGCGCCCGAAATCGAACCGCTGACAACGTGACAGAATGGTGGCAGGCAACTTGTGCACTTCGGTGGTCGCCAAAATGAAGATGACGTGCTCGGGCGGCTCTTCCAGCGTTTTGAGCAACGCATTGAATGCACCCGGTGACAGCATGTGCACTTCGTCGATGATGTACACACGGTATTTCGCCGAAACGGGGGTAAACCCGGCTTCCTCTTGCAGGTCGCGGATGTTGTCCACACCGTTGTTGGAGGCGGCATCGATCTCCACCACGTCCAGAATCGAGCCGTCGTCGATGCCGCGGCAGATTTCACACTCGCCGCACGGATCGCCGTTTTGAAGGTCGAGGCAGTTGACCGCCTTTGCCAAAATTTTGGCACAGGTGGTCTTGCCCGTTCCGCGCGAGCCGGTGAACAAGTAGGCGTGTGCCAAACGGTTGGTGCGCAACTCGTTTTGCAACGCTTTGGTTACCGTTGGCTGACCATACACGTCCCCAAACGTTTTGGGACGCCACTTGCGGTATAACACCTGATACACGGAAATCTCCCCTTTCAAGAAAACGCGTACTCTTGGGCATACGGACAAACCGGTTACCTGCGGCGCACGGAGCCTGCCGCTTAATGCTGCTCGGTTCCCCGCCTGACATGGTTCACAGCGGTCCGTCGCACAGGACCGATCCATCCGTATGCCCCAAAGCACGCGATATATATCTATTATATACGTATCCGCGAAAAATTGCAACCTTTTTTATCGTAATATTTGCGTGCTTTCGCAAGAGTACTTGACATTTTTTTGTTTTTGAGTATTATTATGATGTATTATTATGTAAAGGAAGTATCCGTAATGCTGAATACCGAAAAGACCATGGAAAAAATCGTTACCTTGTGTAAGGGTCGCGGATTTGTGTATCCCGGCTCGGACATTTACGGTGGCTTGGCCAACTCGTGGGACTACGGCCCCTTGGGTGTGGAACTGAAAAACAACGTGAAACGTGCATGGCTGAAAAAGTTCGTGCAGGAAAGCCCCACCAACGTCGGCTTGGACAGCGCGATTCTGATGAATCCGCAGGTGTGGGTGGCATCGGGTCACGTGGGCGGCTTCTCCGACCCGTTGATGGATTGCAAGGATTGCAAGTCCCGTCACCGCGCGGATAAGTTGATCGAAGATTTCAGCGGCACGCCGGCAGACGGCTGGTCCAACGAGCAAATGATGGACTATATCCGCGAAAACAACATCGCCTGCCCCGATTGCGGCAGTCACAACTTCACCGACATCCGCCAGTTCAACCTGATGTTCAAAACCTTTCAGGGTGTGACCGAAGATGCAAAGAGTGAACTGTATCTCCGCCCCGAAACGGCGCAGGGCATCTTTGTGAACTTTGCGAACATTCAGCGCACCACGCGCCGCAAGATTCCCTTCGGCGTGGCACAGGTGGGCAAGAGTTTCCGTAACGAGATCACCCCCGGCAACTTCATCTTCCGCATCCGCGAGTTTGAGCAGATGGAACTGGAATTCTTCTGCAAGCCGGGCACCGATCTGGAATGGTTCAGTTATTGGAAAGATTTCTGCCGCGATTGGCTCTTGAATCTCGGCATCCGCGAAGAGAACCTGCGTCTGCGTGACCACGATCCGGAGGAGTTGGCGTTCTATTCCAAAGCGACCACCGATTTCGAGTTCCTGTTCCCGTTTGGTTGGGGCGAGTTGTGGGGCATTGCCGACCGCACCGATTACGACTTGAATCAGCACAGCGAACATTCGGGGCAGAAACACGACTATTTCGATCCCGAAACCAACGAGCGTTACGTCCCCTACGTTATCGAACCGTCGCTGGGTGCCGACCGTGTGGTGCTCGCGTTCCTGTGCGATGCGTATGACGAAGAAGTGGTGGATGCCGAAAAGAACGACGTGCGTGTGGTGATGCACCTGCATCCTGCCATCGCTCCGTTCAAAGCCGCCGTGCTTCCGCTTTCGAAGAAGTTGTCGGATAAAGCCGCCGAAGTGCATCAGATGCTCACCAAGCATTTCATGGTGGACTTCGACGATGCCGGCTCGATCGGTAAGCGCTATCGCCGTGAGGATGAGATCGGCACGCCGTTCTGCATCACCTATGACTTCGACAGCGAAACCGACGGTTGCGTGACGGTGCGTGACCGCGACACCATGCAGCAAGAGCGCGTGGCGATCGCCGACCTCGTGAATTACCTGAACGAAAAAATCGCATTCTGATGCCGTGACCCCGTGCCGAACGACACGGGGTTGCGTTTTGAGAGGAGTTGTCTTGTATGATGGATAACTGGACCGAACTGACCGTCGCCGTCCCGGCCGCCGATACCGACCGCGCCGCGGACATTGCGAACATGACGGTGCCGTACGGGTTGTATATTGAAGATTACAGCGATCTGGAAGAGGGGGCACGCGAGATCGCGCATATTGATCTGATCGATGAAGAGTTGTTGGCGCGCGACCGCACCCGTTCGCTCATTCACGTGTATCTGGAACCCGAAGTGAACCCTGCCGAAGCGCTTGCCTTTTTGCAGGAGCGGTTGTCGGCGGCAGGGATCGACAACGTGCTTTCCACACGCACGGTGCGCGAAACCGATTGGGCAAACAACTGGAAACAATTTTTCAAGCCCCTGCCGGTGGGCGAAAAATTGCTGATCCTTCCCACGTGGGAATCCGACGAAAACAAAGAGGGACGTTCTGTGTTGCACATCGACCCCGGCATGGCGTTCGGAACGGGCGGTCACGAAACCACCCGTTTGGTGCTGGAAACGCTGGAAAAAAAGGTGCAAACGGGCGACCGCTTTTTGGACATCGGGTGTGGCAGCGGCATCCTCTCCATCGCGGCATTGCTGTTTGGCGCCGCCGAAGCGTTTGGTGTGGACATCGATCCCCTCGCCGTGAAAACCGCGCAGGAAAACGGGGAACTCAACGGGATGACCGCGCCGCGCTACACCATTGTGGAGGGAGACCTTGCGGATAAGGTGGAGGGACAATACGACGTGGTGGCCGCCAACATCGTGGCGGATGCCATCATTGCCCTGTCCCCTGCCGTGCCGGCATTCTTGAAAGAGGGCGGCGTGTACGTGGTGTCGGGCATCATCGACGTGCGCGAAGCGGACGTCGTGACCGCTCTGGATGCGTGCGGTTTCGCGGTGAGCGAACGCTACGAGCAACGCGGCTGGGTATGCCTTGTGTGCCGTGCAAAATAAAGATGTGAAACGAAAAAGAAACCACCCGTAAGGGATGTGGGAATAGGGATTTAGGAGAGTGTGTCTTGGCTCCCCTTGTCAGGGGAGCTGGCGAGCG
>JAZNTC010000182.1:0-34383 GCA_045591605.1 Acutalibacteraceae bacterium
CCTTGCGGCGGGTGTTTTTTTACGTCCGAGTAGATTTACGGTCAGATTGTCCCCGTGACAATCAAGGTGGCCATACCGGGAGTGGCGGTGTATTCGCCGCTTTCGGGATCCTGCGTGAAGGTGGCGGCAGGGACCGGCAAAGCGCCCGGCAAGGTGGCAAACAACCCCGTCGCTTCGTCATAGGTGTATTGCACGCTCTCGGTCCACACCTCGCCGTTGAATGTGACCGCAAGGTCGGTGAGGATCGGATCAAAGGTGTCGGTGACGGCGGCGTTGTCGGTGGCGACTACCGCTTCGTTCCCACGGTTTTGAATCACAAAGGTGTAGGTCACGCGGTCGTTGTCTACCACCTGCGAGGGAGTGATGGATTTCGTAATCGAGAGCAACGCGACTTCGGCGGCAGTCACCGTTTCCGACGCGGTGGGCTCGGTGGACAATCCGTTGCCCCGTGCGGTGACGGTGTTGGTGATGCTCCCCTCTGCCGCAGGCGAGGCAAAGGCGGTGGCGCGCGCTTGATATACCAGCACCGTGTCCCCTCCGGCAGGAACGGCAATTCCCGTGAAGGTGAGCGGAGGCCCGACCGTCACGGAAGGGGCCGCTTGCGGCACACCGTCCACAAACAGCGCAGCAGAGCCTTCCCGATACGCAAGCGGATAAACGGTTGCGCCTTCAAAAATATACCCCCCAAGATCGTCGGTGAGGGTAATAGCAGAAAACGGGGTGGTACCCGTGTTACGCAACGTGATCACATAGGTGACAATGCCATCGGGGGTATAGGTGCCTTCCACGGCGGTTTTGGTGATGGCCAGCACGTCCAGCAATTCACCGAATGCTACGTTGGAGTTGGTGGCTACACCGTTATAGGTCAAGGTTGCTTGGTTTGAAAAGATAGCCATACGCATCCTCCTGTCGAGTATTGTCGGGACAACGTCCCGACACTCCAGTATATGCGTATAAATAAAAAAGGACAACGGGGCGCTCCTTGAGCGCCCCTCGTGTCCCTTTTTGTTTATTAAAGACCGTTTTGCTGTTTGGCGGCGGTCAGGGTGTTTTGCATCAACATGGCGATGGTCATGGGACCCACACCGCCCGGCACAGGGGTGATGTAACCGGCGATCGGCTCTACCGCCTCGTAGTCCACGTCGCCGCACAACTTGCCGTTTTCGTCGCGGTTCATACCCACGTCGATCACGGCGGCACCGGGTTTCACCATGTCGGCGGTGACAAACTTGGCGCGCCCCACCGCCGCCACCAGAATGTCGGCTTCGCGGCAGATGGCGGCCAGATCCTTGGTGCGCGAATGGCACACCGTCACCGTGCCGTTTTCGTGCAACAGCAACATCGCCATCGGTTTGCCCACAATGTTACTGCGCCCGATCACCACGCAACGCTTGCCTTCGGGAGAGATGGCGGCGCTGTGCAGCAGTTCCATCACACCGGCAGGGGTGCAGGGCAGGAAGGTGTAATCCCCCACCATAATGTGCCCCACGTTTGCCACGTGGAACGCATCCACGTCTTTTTCGGGCGCAATGGCGGCGATCACCGCCTTGTCATCAATGTGACGGGGCACGGGTAACTGGCAAAGAATGCCGTTCACCGACGGGTCGGCGTTCAGTTTGCGGATGAGCGCCAGCAATTCCTCTTCGGTCGTTTCGGCAGGCAGGGCATACTCAAACGATTGAATGCCGCACACCTCGCACGCCTTCTTTTTGTTGTTCACATACACGCGCGACGCGCTGTCGTCGCCCACCAGAATAACGGCGAGCCCCACCGACACACCCTGCGTTTTCAACTCCGCCACTTCGGCCGCCACGCGTTCCTTCACCGCGGCAGAAACGGCTTTACCATCAAGAATCTTCGCCATTTTCAAAAACCTCCCCCTCTTCGGCGCCGTCCAGCGCCGCCAGTTCTGCCAAATCCTCGGCAGACACACTTTCTTCTTCCGATTCCTCATCCTCGGCAGTGCCTTCCAGCACGGCGTCGGTCTCCTGCAAGGTGATGGTGCTCTCTGCCGCCACCAAGGTTTTGGGCGAGCGGTATTGTGCGTTGCGGAACACGGTATACAGCAACAAGCCGAGCAACACCGTGAGAATTGCCACAAAGCAAGACACCTTCATTTTGCCCAACATCAAACTGTCGGTACGGGTGAGTTCAATGAAGAAGCGCCCCACACCGTACCACACGAGATACAGAGAAAAAATCTGCCCCCTAAATTTATACGCCTTTTTGGAAAGGACGTGCAACAGCACAAACCCGAGTGCACACCACAGCGATTCATACAGGAAGGTGGGGTGCACCGGCAACGCGGTGTCGTAACCGCTGCCGTTCACGCCGGCCTGGATGATGTCGCCCGTCATGCCCCACGGCAGATCGGTGTTGCCGCCAAATGCCTCTTGGTTGAAAAAGTTGCCCCAACGACCGATGCTCTGCCCAATCAAAAAGCCGAGTGCCGCGAGATCCATCATGGAGGGCAGGTGCACCTTGCACAGTTTGCACATCAACACGCCACACGCGAACGCGCCGATGATGCCGCCATAAATGCCGATGCCGCCTTCCCACACGTACAAAATTGTGATGGGGTTTTCAAAATAGGCGGCGCGATCTGCGGAAAACAGCACGTAGTACAGCCGCGCCGCTGCAAAGCCGACCACGGTGCACACCAACGCCACGTCCACAACGCGATCGGGATCAATATCCAGCGATTTGGCGCGGCGCATGCCGTAGATCATGGCGAGCAAAAATCCCAGAGCAATGATCACGCCATACCATTTGATGGAGACCTCCTGATCGAACAAGGTAAACGTTGCCAGCGTGCTGTCGATAGCAAACCGCCATCCCAGTTTCGGGAATGCAATAAAGGAATTCATAGTATGTAACCTCCTTAAGGTTTGAATGCTCACCCTATGTATACCGCCCGTCAACGGGGGCGGATAATGGACAGAACCGTGCGGTCGCGGTTCAACGAATGGGCGAGCATCTCTTCCACGTCGTGGAGAGTGAGCGATGCGGCGGCCTCCACTTCTTCAAAGGGGGCAAGATTTCGGAAATGTCCGTTCATCAATTGGTCGCCGCAAGATTCCACGTCGTTGAGCGCCATCACGGCCGCGCCGTACAAGGCGTTGCGCACCGCCGCGAAGGCGGCAGGGTCGATTCCCTCGCGGCGCAAGCGATCCGCTTCGTCGCAAATTGCCGCCGTCACCGCATCGGGGTCGCGGCTTTCGCCGCCAAACAGGAAGGCGGCATAACCCGGGCCGTCAAACAACTCCATTCCGAAACTGTGGTTGATCAACCCGTCTTTCATCAAACGCGTGTACAACGGGGAGGAATGCCCTGCCAAGATTTCCAGCAACGCACCGCCGGCAATCGCCTCTTTGGCGGTGAGTGGTGCGGTGCCGCTCATCGGGTGTTTGAATCCGAAATAGAACAGTGGTGCCGCCACCGTCATGCGCTCTTCAATGCGCGGTGTGCCCACCTCGCACGGCTCGTGCGGATCGGGACGGGTGAGATTCCACGGGGGGGCAGGTTTCAGCAAGCGATCCGCCACCGCCAACACCTGTTCCACCGTGACATTACCTGCCACCGCCAACACCATGTTGTGCAGGTTATAAAACGCGTGATAACATCCGTACAGCAAGGCAGGGGTGATTTCGGCAATGCTTTCTACCGTGCCGGCAATGTCGGTGCGCACGGGATGGGTTTGATACATCGAACGTAACAGGTTGAAGAACACGCGCCAACCGGGTGCATCGTCATACATACGGATTTCCTGTCCGATGATACCGCGTTCCTTTTCCACCGTTTCGTCGGTGAAATACGGTGCCTGCACAAAATCCAGCAGAATTTCGAGCGAGGGGGTGATGTCCCCCGTGCCGCTGAAAAGATAGGCGGTGCGTTCAAACGAGGTGAACGCGTTGGCGTCCGCACCGGTGGCGGCGTAACGCTGGAACGCATCGCAATCCTCGTTTTCGAACAGTTTGTGTTCCAAATAATGGGCGATACCGGCAGGCACTTCGGTGTGCTTGCCGTCCAGCATGAAGGCGGCATCAATCGACCCGTAATTCGTGCCGAACACCGCGTAATGGGATTGATACCCTTCTTTCGGCCAGACGTAGATGGCAAGCCCCGAGGGGTGGTCAATCCGCGTGACCGATTCGTTGGTGCGTGGGTTGGTAAACACGGTGCGATCAGGCATCGGCTTCCCCTCCTTCCTCGGTTTCGCCGCTCGGCAACAGGCGAAATTCACACGCGATCTCCCACGCGGCGACCGCCGCCAAAATGCGTTCACGTGTGACGGCGGCAATGGCATCTGCCGCCTCTTCGGGCGTTTCGGGTGCTTCGGTTGCCTCCGACAGATACCACGAAGCCAGCGACGGCTGGGAATCCCCCATCGTGCAATACTGGCTGACAAGATAGCGACGGGTGTTTTCCATGTCCTCGTCGGTAAACTCGCCCGCTTTCAAAAGGGCGAGTTGACGTTCAATCTCGGCACGGGCGGCAGGAATCTTTTCCGCCTCCACACCGCTGTCGATCATGCCGACACCTTTCAAGCGGTCAAACGACGAGGCGCAGTAATAGCAAAGACTTAACTTTTCGCGCACGGTGCAAAACAACATGGAAAAGGCGGTGCCGCCGAACAGGGCGCTTGCCATACGCGTTGCCGGCACGTCCAATTCCTCGGCGGTGCTCACCAGTCCCAGCACCATTTTGCCCTGTGCCACCGCCATACGCTCTTCGCTGTCGAGACGTTCTCCTGTCATAATGTGACGCGTCAACACGGGGGTGAAGGGGGTGCGCTCGATCGCGCAGAAACCCTCCACAAACGGGGCGGCCACCGCTTCGGGGTCGCCGTTGCCTTGATAAATAATCTGCACACGAGCGGTACGCAACATGGCTTTCCACGCGGCGGTCACGTCGGCGGCGGAAAGTGCGGTCACCGATTCCTCCGTGCCGTACAGACGCACCGCAAACGGTTCGCCTCGGCACAGCAGTTCCATGCAACGGGCACGCGCATAGGTGCGCTTGTTATTGATTTCGGCGCGGATGGTCTCCACCAAGCAACGCCGTTCTTCTTCCATATCTTCGGCGCGAAACACCCCGTTTTCCAACACAGGCTCAAACAGCATGTCGCGCAACAGGGCGGCACACTGCGCCGCCACCGCCTCCCCATTCAGGGCAAAGCGGTCGTCCAGACAGGTCATCTGCAAAAAGAGGGAATGGGATTCCCCTGCACGCCCCACACCGGCGGAAAGGTGCGCACCGTACAAACGGTCCAACTCGCGTTTCAGTTCAGGAAAGGTGGGAAACCGACGGCTGCCGCGCCGCAACAAAAATGGCACCATCGCCTGCGCCGCCGCTACCTCTTCGGACAGCGGCATCAGCAGTTGCACCGTGAGAGAGGCGGTTTTAAACCGCCCTTCGGTATCGGGAATGGCGATCACGCGCAATCCCGCGGAAGGTTCCAATACCCTAATCGACAAACGTATGACCTCCTTATGATCATATACAACGGTAGTATATCACACATTTTGCCCCGTGAAAAGAGAAAAATGCCATATTTTTACGGCTTGGTTGATTTTTGCACAATATGCTGTGAAGAAAAATAGTTAAACGGCTAACAATCGGCAGATTGCCGATTGAAAACCACCCTCTCCTTTTGATATAATAAAGAACGATGAAAAAGGAGGTGTCGCCATGGGCGCACAGGAGACCGATCGCAAACTGCACGGGTTTATGCGGTATCACCGACGGGTGATGCAACGCTTTTTTTCGGAGTGCGGCATGTTCAACGGGCATCCGTTCATGCTGTTTTTGATTCGCCGCGAGCCGGGCATCACACCGGCCGACATTGCACGGCGGATGGAGATCACGCCGGCATCCGCCACCGTGTCGCTCAAGCGGATGGAGGCGGCAGGCTTGCTTCGCCGCACGGCAGATGAGGCCGATCGCCGCGTGGTGCATCTCACCCTCACCCCCGAAGGCGAGCGGTTAGACGACCGTTGCCGCGCGGAACGCGACCGCGTGGTGGAGGCGACCTTCCGCGACTTCACCGCCGAGGAACTGGCGTTGTTAGACGGCTTTTTGGATCGTATGTATGAGAATTTGAAGGAGGCAGAGCACGCGTGAAACGGTGGATGAAATATGTCAAGCCCTACTGGCCGTCCTTTGTGCTGGGGCCGCTGTGCATGATCGTGGAAGTGATCGGCGAAGTGTTGATGCCGCGATATTTGGCAAACATCATCAACATGGGCAAAGCCGGCACTCTGACGGTGGAACACGGCATTTGGCAAGCGGTGCTGATGGTGGTGACCGCGCTGTTGATGATGGCAGGCGGCGTGGGCGGCGCGTGGTTTGGCGCCAAAGCATCGGTCAACTTTGCCGCCGATCTGCGGCAGGATGTGTATGCCCGCGTGCAGACCTTCTCGTTTGCCAATATCGATAAATTCAGCACGGGTTCGCTGGTCACTCGCCTCACCAACGACGTGACCCAGTTGCAGAACTTTGTGAATATGCTGTTGCGCATGTTTTTGCGCGCACCCGGCATGTTGATCGGTGCGCTGATCATGGCGATCAGCCTGCGCCCCTCGCTTGCCACCGTGTTTGCGGTGTCGGTGCCGTTAATGTTGATTGCTATCGTGTTCATTATCCGCACCGGTTTTTCCCGTTTTGCCGCCATGCAAACACGCATTGACGGGCTGAACAACACGGTGCAGGAAAACATCACCAACGTGCGCGTGGTGAAATCCTTTGTGCGTGAAGAGCACGAAAGTGACAAGTTCGGCGCCGCCAACCGCGAATTGAAACGCGCCGGTATGTCCGCCATGCGCGTGATGATTTTTATGCAACCCGTGATGACGCTGTTTATGAACCTCACCACCGCCGCCGTGCTGTGGCTGGGCGGTAATATGGTGCTGTCGGATGGTATGCCCATCGGCGATCTGTCCGCGTTTATCACCTACGTCAGCCAGATCTTGTTTTCGCTGATGATGGTGACCATGATGCTGATGAACTCGTCGCGTGCGCTGGCTTCGGCGCGTCGTATCCGTGAGGTGCTGAACGAAAAAACCGACATTGCCGACACCGCCACCAAAGACCACCGTGTGACAAACGGGCGTATCGAGTTTAAGGGGGTAGGTTTTCGCTATTATAAAAACAGCGAAGAGCCCGTTTTGCGGAGCGTTGATCTGACATTCAACGCAGGGGAAACGGTGGGCATCATCGGCTCGACCGGTTGCGGCAAAACCACTCTGGTGTCTCTGATTCCGCGGTTGTACGATGTGGACGAGGGCGCGGTGCTGGTGGACGGCGTGGATGTGCGCGACTATCCGTTGCACGCCTTGCGCGACGGCATCGGCATGGTGTTGCAAAAGAACGTGCTGTTTTCGGGCTCGGTGGCGTATAACCTGCGCTGGGGCGACGAAGAGGCGAGCGATGAGGAGATGATCGCCGCCGCCTGTCACGCGCAGGCGGACGGCTTTGTGCGCACCTTCAAAGAGGGATATGACACCGTTATCGACCAGGGCGGCGCGAATGTATCGGGCGGCCAAAAACAGCGGTTGTGCATTGCGCGCGCTCTGCTGAAACGCCCGAAAATCCTGATTTTGGACGATTCCACCAGCGCGGTGGACACCGCCACCGAAGCGCAAATTCGCCGTGCGTTTGCCGAGGAATTGAACGATTCCACCAAGATCATCATTGCCCAGCGCATCTCCTCCGTGATGGAAGCGGATCAGATCGTGGTGATGGACGATGGCGCGGTGGTGGACGTGGGCACCCACGACGAGTTGCTCGCGCGGTGCGAAACCTACGGCGAGATCTATTATTCGCAGATGGAAAAGGAGGCGAAGGGGTGTGGCTAAACGCACATTGGAAGACCTGCAAAAGCAGTATGCCCGTGCGGCGAAAACACCGCGCGGCGGCGGATTCGGCCCCGGCCCGGGCGGCGGTAGGCGCGGTCCGCAAATTCAAGGCGGCGGCAAGCCCAAGAGCACGGCAGGCACGGTGAAACGCCTTGTCGGATTCATTCATCCGTTTCGCTTTCATTTGTTGCTGGTGGTCGTGTGCATGCTGTTCAGCACGGTGGCGGCACTCACCGCATCCTACCTCATTTTGCCCATTATCAATCGTTTAAGCGGTGTCGCCACCCTGCCCAAAGACGGCGCGTTTGCGGTGTTGGCGGACACGGTGATCGAACGGTTTGCCGGGTGGGGTCCCGTCGCCGCCGTGATGCAATCGTCCCCCTTTGCCGCCACCATGACCTATCTTTTGGCGGCGCTGATCATTTTGCTTTCGGTGTATGCGATCGGGGTGGTGTCCACCTACGTGCAAAGCCGCTTGATGCTGATGATCTCGCAGGGCGCGGTGGAAAAGATCCGTAACGACCTGTTCCAGAAATTGCAGACCTTACCCGTGCGGTTTTTCGACCGCAACCCCACGGGCGAAGTGATGAGCCGCTTCACCAACGACGTGGACAACATCGACGTGATGCTCAACCACTCGCTGGTGCAGTTGGTATCGGGCGCTATCACATTGGTGGGTACGTTTTTGTTCATGATCACCACCAACTGGGTGCTCACGATGGTGACGGTGGTGTTCGTGCCGCTTTTTGCGTTTGGCGGCGCGGCGATCGGACGGCGCAGCGGCAAATATTACAGTGGTCAGCAAGCCGCGCTCGGTGCGGTGAACGGCTACATTGAAGAAACCGTTTCGGGACAAAAGGTCATCAAGGTGTTCAACCGTGAAGCGGCGGCAGAGGAAGAGTTTGCCCTGTTGAACGACGACCTGCGCGGCAAGCAACTCAAAGCGCAGTTTTTCGGCGGCATCATGGGTCCTGTGATGGGCAATCTGTCGCAGGTGAGTTACAGCATCACCATCGGTGTGGGTGCGGTGATGATGGTGGTGGCAGGGTTCACCCCCGGCGCGCTCACCGTGTTTGCCGGATATTCCCGTCAGTTTTCGCAACCCATCAACACCATTTCCATGCAGATGAGCACCATCTATGCGGCGCTGGCAGGCGCGGAACGCGTGTTCCGCGTGCTGGACACCGAACCCGAAGCACCCGATGCACCCGATGTGGTGCCGATGCCGCAGATGAAAGGGTTTGTGGAACTGAAAAACGTCACCTTTGGGTATGATCCCGACAAGGTGATTTTGAAGGATATTTCGCTGTATGCGAAACCGGGACAGAAAATTGCGTTTGTGGGATCGACGGGTGCGGGAAAAACCACTGTCACCAATTTGCTCAATCGCTTCTATGATATAGATGAGGGGCAAATTACCATCGACGGCGTGGATATCCAAAACATACCCCGTGCCGATCTGCGCCGCAACATCGCCATGGTGTTGCAAGATACCCATCTGTTCACCGGCACGGTGATGGAAAACATCCGTTACGGGCGGTTGGATGCCACCGACGACGAGGTCATTGAAGCCGCCAAGACCGCTTCGGCGCACTCCTTTATCATGCGTCTGTCCGATGGATACCAGACCATGCTGGAAGGGGACGGCGCCAACCTGTCGCAAGGGCAACGGCAGTTGTTGAACATCGCCCGTGCGGCGCTTTCCAAAGCCCCCATTCTGGTGTTGGATGAAGCCACCAGTTCGGTGGATACGCGCACCGAGCGACACATCGAGCACGGTATGGATCGTTTAATGCGCGATCGCACCACCTTTGTGATTGCCCACCGCTTGTCCACCGTGCGCAATGCCAACGCCATTATGGTGCTGGAACACGGGCGCATCATCGAGCGCGGCGACCACGAGGATCTGCTCGCGCAGAAAGGGCGGTATTACACCCTTTACACGGGTGGTATTGAGCTGGATTGAGAGTATACGCCGTTTTGTGACCATCTTTTTCAAAAAAGAAGAAAAAACCTCTTGCAATTATAAAAGAGATGTGGTATAGTGTAAGCCACGACAACACAACTGTCCGCGAACAGCGCACAGTTTGGCAGGAGGTGACCGTATGGGCGAAACAACAGGCGGCGGACGGCTGCTGGTGGTGGATACCCGTGCGTTACCGGACGTGTTTGAACGGGTGTTGGTGGCCAAAAAGTTGCTGTCCACGGGGGAGGTTTCCTCCGCTTCGGAGGCGGCGCGGCAAGCGGGCATTTCGCGCACCGCGTTTTATAAATACCGCGACATGGTGTTTCCGTACGAGGTGTCGGCAACGCAGGGCGAACTGCTTACGGTGCACGTGTTGTTGAACGATCGGCCGGGAGTGCTGTCCGCCTTGCTCACCGCGTTTGCGCAAGCAGGGGCGAACATCCTCACCGTCAACCAGAATATTCCGGTGGGCGGTGCGGCCACCGTGTCGGTCACGGCGCGGTGCGATCGCTTGGAAGTTTCCACCGAAACCTTTTTGTTCAACTTGGCGGCAACGCCGGGCGTGAAACGGATATTACGCATCAACAGCGAATAGGAGGATATACATAATGATTTACGTGGCAATTATGGGGCACGGCGTGGTCGGCTCGGGCGTGGCGGAAGTGTTGCGCAGGAATGCCGAAAGCATCGCTCACAAAGCGGGCGAGGAGATCGCCGTTCGCCGCATTTTGGATTTGCGGGAATTTCCCGACTTGCCGTATGCCGATCTGTTCACCAAGGATTTCGAGGAGATCGTGAACGATCCCGACATCCGCATCGTGGTGGAAACGATGGGCGGTTTGAATCCGGCATACGGATTCGTGAAGCGTTGCTTGGAATCGGGCAAAAGCGTGGTTACCTCCAACAAGGAGTTGGTGGCGACGAAAGGCGACGAATTGCTGGCGCTGGCACGGGAACGCAACCTGAACTTCCTGTTCGAAGCGAGTGTGGGCGGCGGTATTCCGATTTTGCGCCCGTTGGATCAGTGTTTGGCGGCAAACGAAGTGACCGAGATCGCCGGCATTTTGAACGGTACCACCAACTTTATGCTCACGCGGATGATTGAGGACGGCATGTCGTTTGAAGATGCGCTGTCGCTGGCGCAGGAACTCGGCTATGCCGAGCGTGATCCTTCCGCCGACGTGGGCGGTCACGATGCCTGCCGCAAAATCTGCATTTTGGCGGCATTGGCGTTTGGTAAGCACGTGTTCCCCGAGCAGGTGTACACCGAAGGTATCACCGCGATCACGGGCGAGGACGTGCGCACCGCGGCGGCGATGGACAGCGTGATTAAACTGATCGGTCGTGCGGTGAAGCAAGAGGACGGTCGCTTGTATGCGGTGGTCGCCCCGATGGTGATTGCCAAAAGCAGTCTGCTGTCGGATGTGAACGACGTGTTCAACGGCATTATGGTGCGCGGTGACGCTATCGGCGACGTGGTGTTCTACGGCCGCGGCGCAGGCAAACTGCCCACCGCCAGCGCGGTGGTGGCGGATGTCATCGACGAAGTGAAACACCTGAAAGCGCGCAAATATCTGTTCTGGGAATCGGGTTACGAAGGGTATGTGATCCCGTATGAGCAGGGCGCGGTGCAGATGCTTATCCGTGTGGAGAACACGGCGGATGCGGCCGAGAAAATTGCGGCGGCATTCGGCGAGGTGACGGTGGTTGAAGGCGAAGGCGTGCCGCGCAGCGAGTGTGCGTTTGTCACCCCCGTTATGGCGGAAGCGGCGCTGAATGAAGCGCTTTCGGCGAGCGGTCTTTCGGTGAAGAGTCGGTTGCGCGTGGCGCAACTCGGTTAAGGTAAGGAGAGTACGTAGTATGTTGATTGTCAAGAAATTCGGCGGCAGCTCGGTGGCGAATGCCGAGCGCGTATTCAATGTCGCGCGTATCATCACCGATACGTATAAAGAAGGCAACGACGTCGTCGTGGTCGTGTCCGCACAGGGCGACACCACCGACGATCTGATTGAAAAGGCGAAAGAGATCACCGCCCGTCCGAACAAGCGCGAGATGGATCAGTTGCTTGCCGCCGGTGAGCAGATTTCCATTGCGTTGCTCGCCATGGCGATCGGCGAACTCGGTTGCCCCGTGGTGTCGTTGCTCGGCTGGCAGGCAGGGTTCCGCACCAACACCACCTATTCTGCCGCGCGCATCAAGCGTGTGGAAACCGAGCGGATTCGCAGCGAATTGGAAAAGAAGCGCATCGTGGTGGTGGCAGGCTTCCAAGGCATCAACCGCAACGACGACATCACCACCTTTGGTCGTGGCGGTTCAGACACCAGCGCGGTGGCGATCGCCGCATCGATGAAAGCGGATCTCTGCCAGATCTACACCGACGTGGAAGGCGTGTACACCGCCGATCCGCGCAAGGTGGCGAACACGCGCAAACTCGATGAGATCACCTATGACGAAATGTTGGAACTGGCGACCCTCGGTGCGCAGGTGCTCAACAACCGTTCGGTGGAAATGGCGAAGAAGTACAACGTGGAGATGGAAGTTCTCTCCAGTTTGAATCCGGTGCCCGGCACCAAAGTTAAGGAGGCTACGAATATGGAAAAAATGATGATCAGCAGTGTGGCAAAGGATGTGCACGTGGCGCGTGTTATGATCGTGGGTATCCCCGACGAGCCGGGTATCGCGTTTAAGATTTTCTCTCGCGTGGCGCAGGCGCATATCAACGTGGATATGATCCTGCAGTCGGTGGGTCGCGACGGCACCAAGGATATCACCTTCACCGTGCCGGAAGATTGCGGCGAGGCGGCTGTGGCGGCTTTGCAGGAATATGCCGATCGTGTGGGCGCAAAGAGCCTGACCTTCGACACCACCACCGCGAAAGTGTCGGTCGTGGGTGCCGGCATGGAAACGCACGAAGGCGTGGCGGCGAAAATGTTCGAAGCGCTGTCCGAAAAGAACATCAACATCGAAATGATCTCCACCAGTGAGATTAAGGTGTCGGTGCTGATTGCGGCGGAAGATGCGGATCGCGCCGTGGCGGCAGTTCACGCAAAATTCTTCGACGAAATGTAATGTGAAACCGTACACAGAAAACGGCAAAAGACGAGGCACGGTGTGTTTTGAACACACACCGCGCCTCGTTTGTTTATCGCATTAAAAAGTAGGGACGGGTGTCCCCACCCGTCCGCAGGATATTCGCTGTTGACGCAAGGATGCCCTTGCGGTGGGGCTTCTTTTATGTCCGCAAGCCTTTGGGATAGCGGTTTTTCAGCGTGCCGTTTACGGCTTTCCCAAAACCTACCACCGCGCCGTCAACCGCCACGGCAGCCCAGCCGTTAAGCAACGGGTCACAAGGAATGGTTTCGCCGTGCAGAAAGGCGGCCAACACAGGATCGTCGGGGGATAACACGTGCACACGGCGACAATTTTCTGCCTGTGCGGCGGCGAATATGCTGTGGGAAGGCTCTAACCGATTTTTGCAGATCTCTGCCACCGCCACCCCTGCCGCCAGCAGATGCAACGACGTGGCAGGCATGGTGGGGGGCAACAGTCGCACCGTATCGCCCACCGTCACAAAGGTGCCGCGCGGTTCGTCCGCAAAGAGTTCACGGTACAGCGTCGCGGCTTCGGCAGCGTGGAGGTCTTTCTTGGGGGGCACATAAGGGGAAACCGCAACGGGGCTGTCCCCCTTTTTGTGAAACAAGGCGAGAAAATGCCCTTCGCCGCCGTGTTGCGGCAAGATGCGCCGCCCTGCCGCCGAGGGGAATGTGTCACACAACGGGAACGCCGCTTGCCCAAACGGCAGGTGGGTAAGATCACCCGGCTCAAAACCGGGGTGGGTTTCCAAAAACCATGCCGCGTTTTGCTCGTTTTCTTCGGGGGCAAAGGTGCAGGTGGAATAGAGCAGGCGACCGCCGGGGCGCAGGGCACGGGCGGCGGCATCCAAAATGGTGCGTTGCCGCGCGGCACACAACTGCACATTATCCAAACTCCATTCGCGCAGGGCGGCTTCCTCCTTGCGGAACATGCCTTCGCCCGAGCAGGGGGCATCGCACAGCACCGCATCAAACGCGCCTTCCAGTGCGTCCGCCAACACGGCGGTATCCAGTGAGGTGACCACTGCATTGCGCACACCGCACCGTTCCAGATTCTGCATCAACGGGGTGGCGCGTGCACGCACGTATTCGTTGCACCACAGCAATCCTTCGCCGCCGAGCGCGGCGGCGATCTGGGTGGATTTGCCGCCGGGGGCGGCGCACAGATCCAACACCCTCTCCCCTGCCTGCGGCGCCAATGCCGTCACCGCCGACATGGCCGACGGTTCTTGCCGATAATATACCCCTGCATGGTGCAGAGGGTCGTCGCCTGCTTTGCGATCGCTTTGCAGGGCATACCCGAGCGGCGCAAAGAGGGTGGGCGCGATCTCGTCCCCCAGCAATTCACGGGCACGGGCAGGATCTAACTTCAAGGGGTTTAATCGCAATCCGCGCGAGGGGGCATCTTTTTGGAATGCGGTGGCAAAGGCATCGTATTCCTCGCCGAGCAGGGCGCGCATACGCGCTTTGAATTCCTTGGGAAATTCCATGTGGGACATCCTTTCCGAAAAAACACGGGCGAGGTGTTCCCCGCCCGTGTTTCGGTCGTTTACTTTTTCAGAGTCAACGCTTCGCGCACTTTTTTAACGATCGCGTCTGCCGACAAACCGAACAGCGGCAACAGGTCGAGTGCCGGGCCGGATTTGCCGAAGGTGTCTTGCACACCCACGCGCAACACGGGAACGGGGCACTTTTCGGCCACGGCTTCCGCCACGGCACTGCCCAAACCGCCAATGATGTTGTGTTCTTCGGCGGTGACGATCGCGCCCGTTTCGGCGGCGGCTTGCCACACCAATTCGCGGTCGAGCGGCTTGATGGTTGCCATGTTGATCACACGGGCGGCAATCCCTTCGGCGGCAAGGATATCCGCCGCTTTCAGCGCTTCGCCGAGCAACAGACCGTTTGCAATGATCGCCACGTCGTTGCCTTCACGCAAGGTTACACCCTTGCCGATTTCAAATTTGTAATCCGACGGGGTGACGTTTTCCACCGCCAAGCGCCCAAAGCGCAGATACACAGGACCTTCCATCGCGGCGGCGGCAAACACCGCCTGTGTGGCTTCGTTGTCGTCGGCAGGGGAAATGATGGTCATGCCGGGAATGGTGCGCATCAGTGCAATATCCTCACAGCACTGGTGGGTCGCACCGTCCTCGCCCACCGAAATACCGGCATGGGTCGCACCGATTTTCACGTTCAGGTGCGGATAGCCGATGGAGTTGCGGATCTGTTCGAACGCACGACCGGCGGCAAACATCGCAAAAGAGGAGGCAAACACCACCTTGCCGGTGGTGGCGAGACCTGCCGCAATGCTCATCATATTGCCTTCCGCAATGCCGCAATCGAAGAAACGGTCGGGGAATGCTTTTTTGAAACCGCCCGTTTTGGTGGCGGCGGCGAGGTCGGCATCCAGCACCACCAGGTTGGGCATGCTCTCGCCCAACGCGACCAGTACTGCGCCATAGGAGTCACGGGTTGCTTTTTTCACTACGTCTGCCATGATCTCAACCCTCCAATTCCGCAAGGCGTGCGCTCAGTTCCGCCATCGCCGCATCGTACTGTTCTTTGTTCGGTGCACTGCCGTGCCAACCCACCTGGTTTTCCATGAAGGAAACACCCTTGCCTTTGGTGGTGCGCATAATAATGGCGGTGGGCTGACCTTTGGTGGAGCGTGCGCCCGAAAACGCCATTTCCAACTGGTCAAAATCGTGGCCATCCACCACGATCACGCGGAACCCGAATGCCGCAAACTTTTCCGGAATGGGATGCGGATTGTTCACTTCGCGCACCGTACCGTCGATTTGCAGGTCGTTGTTATCCACAATCACGCACAGGTTGTCCAGCCCTTTGGCCGCCGCAAACATGGCGGCTTCCCACACCTGACCTTCTTGAATCTCACCGTCGCCCAGAATGGAGTACACGCGATAATCCGCGCCGTCCAGCTTGCCGCCGAGTGCCATGCCGACCGCCGCCGAAACGCCCTGACCGAGCGAGCCGGAGGACATATCCACACCGGGGGTGCCCTTCATGTCGGGGTGTCCTTGCAACATCGCACCGATGTGGCGGAGGTTTTGAATCTCTGCACGGTCAAAATAGCCTTTTTCCGCCAGAGCGCCGTATAGCGCCGGTGCGGCGTGACCCTTGGAAAGCACCACACGGTCACGGGAAGGGTCTTTGGGATGTTTGGGATCCACCTTCATTTCCTTCCAGTATAAGTACGTCAGCACGTCCGCAATGGAAAGCGAGCCGCCGGGGTGACCGCTTTTTGCATGGAACGTGCCCTCGATAATGTCCATGCGGATACGAGTCGCTGTTGCCGCAAGACAAGTCTTTTCACGTGTGTCCATTACATACAACCTCCATGTTCGGTGATTACTTGTTCAGTATACCATACCTCTTTCAAAAAAGGAAGAGCAAACCCGTAAAAATCGCGCGTTTTTTTACAAAAACCGACTCTTTACAATCGCCGCGGTTTCTGCTATACTAAAAGGCATTGAAAAGGAAAGGAGGTCGGGATGTGAATTACGAACAAACCTTCAACGCGTATGTGCAAACGGAACGTGGCGAACGTCGATACCTGCAAAAACGGGCGTGGTTTGTGGGAATCAGTATGGTTTTGTCGTTGCCGCTGCAATTTCTGATTGCGCGCCTGTTCGGTCGGTACTTGTTGGCGGCGGAAGCGGTCATGACCCGTTCCGTACCCGACCGCCTTGCCTATTATGCCATGTATGGCGGATACTATTGTGCCATGCTGTTGTTGCCGGTGGTGCTGTGCGCGCTGCTGTTTCGCGTGGTGCCGCGCCTGCCGCAGGCAGAACGCCGCGGTATGAACGCCTTTGCAGGGGTGCTCACGGCGCTGTTCGGCACGGGTTTTTGTCTGTTGGCAAACTACATCACCAACTATTGGCTGGTGTTTGCTTCGCAATTCGGTGTGCAACCGCATCAGGGAGATTACCATTCCGAAGCCGGCTGGTTGCCGCTGGTGCTGAATCTCGTCACCTATGCGCTGTTGCCTGCCTTGGTGGAGGAACTGGTGTTTCGTGGTTTTTACATCTCGGCGTTGCAACCGTCGGGCGAGCGGTGTGCGTTGGTAACCTCCGCATTGCTGTTCGGCTTGGCGCACGGCAACCTCACGCAGATGCCGTTTGCGTTTATGCTCGGGTTGCTGTTCGGTTGGCTGTTTTTGCGCACCGGTCGTCTGTGGCCGTGCATGGTGATTCATTTTCTGAACAATTCGCTGTCGGTCGTGTTCGATTCGCTCGGCATTTATTTGCCCGAAAACACCTATCGTGTGATGCAAATGGCCGTGTATGCCGCCATTGTGCTGGCAGGCGCGTTGGCGGGTGTGCTGCTCGCGGTGTGTCCGTCGTTTCGTGGGTTGACACGTCCGCTGTGTGAACACCGCCGTGTTCTCACGGTGCGCCGCCGCCGTCGGCTGGTGTGGTGCAACCCCTCGATCATTGTAGCGGTGCTGGCATACGGCGGATTGATGCTGTTGGAGGAATTGGTGAAATGACGCCGCAGGACTATATGCAACGGGCATTGGAATTGGCCCGTGAAGCCGCCGCCGAAGGGGAAGTGCCTGTTGGTGCGGTGGTGGTGAAAGGCGATGAGATCGTGGGCGTGGGGCGCAATCGGCGCGAATGCGGCAAACATGCGCTGGCACACGCCGAACTGGAAGCGATCCACAATGCCTGCCGCACGCTGGGCGGCTGGCGGCTGTCGGGATGCGATCTGTACGTCACGCTGGAACCCTGCCCCATGTGCGCAGGGGCGATCATCAACGCCCGTATCGACCGCGTGTTTTACGGTGCGAAAGATCCGAAAGCAGGCAGTTGCGGCTCACTCGTCACGCTGTTCGATCTGCCGTATAACCACCGTCCCGAAACGGTGAGCGGTGTGCTGGAAGAGGAATGCCGCGACCTGTTGAGCACGTTTTTTGCCGACCTGCGCAAACGAAAGATACAAAAATATACCCCCAAAGAAAAATGAGTTGCCTTTCAAAAAAGGCAACTCATTTTGTCATTCAGTAGAGTGCAAGGTATTTCGCCGTCATGGTGTCGATGGCGTAGCGCTCGTGGGCTTCGGCCACCAGTTGGTCGGTGTCATAGTGGGTGTTTAATGCCGTGTGCAGTGCGGCTTCGAGCGCATCCGCGTCCCCTTGCTTCACAAAGGTGCTGAAATCGGGCAGGGCAATGGTTTCGGGTGCGCCGGCTTCATATCCCACCACGGGGGTACCGCAACACAGCGATTCCGCCGTCACCATCGAAAAGGTTTCACGCAGGCTGGTGAGCAGCGTGACGTCCGCCATGGTGTAGTATGCCGCCATTTCGCGGCGGTCGGTTGTGTGGGAAGCGGGGATTACGTTGGGCGGCAAGGCGGCAGGGTCGCTTTTGAACCCGATCACCACAAACCGATGGTGCGGCATTCTGCGTGCCATCTCCAACACGGTCTCGCCGCCTTTCAGCGGATCGTAAAAGTTCGGGGTGACGTGCAAGATCACCTTTTCGTCGGGTGAAATGCCGTGCCGTTCACGCAGAGCAAACTCGTGGTTTGGGGAGAACACCGCGGTGTCCAACCCGTTTTCCACCGTGACAAATCGCCGCCCTTCAAAAATGGGGGATGCCGCGGCGCGAGCGGTCAACCACGGCGAAACCCCCACCACCGTCAATTCGGGAAAGTCGGCAAGTGCCGCCTTCATTTTGCGGTAGCAATGGCGCGCATCGTCGCGCCACCAATGGGTGAGCATGCCGCGGATCTGCGGACAATCGTGACATTCCGTTCGCCACTTCTCGCAATCCAATGCGTGGGCGCAGCCTGCCGTGTGCATCAGTTCGGCATGCAAGGTCAACACGGTGGGAATATGGTGCTTTTTCAAAAACCGCACCAAGCGATACACGTTGACAAAATGCCCGTTCAAGCAATGCAGATGCACCGTGTCGGGCTGTGTGCGGCGAATCAGGTGAAGCAGTCGTGCGGTGGCGACGGGTGAAAAACCAAATTCTACCCCCCAAAGTCGCGAGAGAACCGCGTGCACCTTGGATTCCCACTCGGAGGATGTGCGATATACGTTGTTGGCGTCGGGTGCGTGGTATCGCCCGTAACAAGCGATCATCTCGTGTCCCTCTGCTTCGGCGGTGCGATGAATGTCCGCCATAATCTTGCCGGTGCTTCCGCGATCAAAAAAGCAGTTGATCTGCAACACGCGCATACGGCTCACCTCTTTCTGCTTAACGTTATTGTTATTATAACGAAAATACGCCCCCTTGTCAATGGTGAAATTTTTCGAAATATAAAGGGGCATGTTTTTGCAAAATTCTCAATATCTGTAATATTTCCGTTTAATTATACGATTTGTAAATACCAAAGCCTTTTCTCTTGCGTTTTTGGAGGGAATGTGGTAGTATAGTAACAACCATGTAATACGCGCGAAGCGTAAACGGCAAAGGACGTGCATACAATGAAGATTTCTCCCTCGGTTATGACTTGTGATTTCTCGCGCTTGGATCGTGCGGTGGCGGCGGCGGATGCGTGGGGCGCGGATCGTCTGCATCTGGACGTGATGGACGGCGTGTTTGTGCCGAACCTCTCGTTTGGTCCGCCGGTGATCGCCTCGTTGCGTCCGCTCACAACGATGCCGTTTGACGTGCACCTGATGGTGCAAGACCCTGCCGCGTTGCTGGATGCGTATGTGAAAGCGGGCGCGGACATGATCACGATTCACGCGGAGTGTTCATCACCGCTGGAAGAAACGCTTCGTCGCATCCGCGAGGCCGGATGCAAGGTGGGGTTGTCCCTCAACCCCGGCACACCTGTGGAGGTGCTGTGGCCGTATTTGCCGCTGTTGGATCTGGTGTTGGTGATGGCGGTGCAACCCGGTTTCGGCGGTCAATCCTTCCGCCCCGAGTGCTTGTCCAAAATCACCGCGATCCGCGCACAGTGTGAACGACTTGGGTTGGATATCGACATCGAGGTGGACGGCGGCGTGAAAGCCGCCAACATCAAAGACGTGGCGGCTGCCGGTGCTTCGTCGGTCGTGATGGGCAGCGCGCTGTATGATGCGGCGGACCCGGCCCCTCTGCTCACCTTGGCGCGGTCACTGTGAGCGTGTGCGCAAAAACAGTTGCGGCAATGCGTCGCACGTAAGCCACGCATCGCCGTGTTCCGCCACAAAGGCTTCGGTTTCGGTGGTGGGGCGTGCACATTCCGCCAGTGCCGCAAACGGCGGCACACCGCACAGAATCAGCCGAAACCCGTCGGCGGTGCGGTACAGTGAACTGCTTTCGCCTTCGGCATGGGTGGGTTGTTGCCACGCAGCGGCAATCTGCAACAGCGCATCTTCGTCGGCAATGTGAAACACGGTGGATGCACACGCTTCTTGCGGTGTGACAAGCAGTAAACACCCGTCGGCGGTGGGGAGTGCCTCCACCGAACACGCGCCTTTGGGCGCAAACCCGACACGGCGGCGCGCCACCTGCAACACGGTGCGCAACATACGCTGTGTTTTGGGGTCGTGTGAATGCAACCTATCAAAACTGAGCCCCATGGCGGTGAGCTCATCGTCCGATAAAAGCAGTGCAAGACATCCGTTATCGGTCATGTTTACCTGCAATGGGATCCCTCATTTCTCGCATAAATCTACCTCCATCATACCGCAAGGCGTACCGCGTGCGCAAGTGGGGATGGTTGGAAACGAAAGGTGTGAACCCTCATGTCTCTGTTTTCCCCACGTGGGATGCGCCTGCCCTCGCTGAAAGAGCCTGCGGCCGGACGCGCTGTGGAAGAGCCCCAAACCCTTACACGGGTGTATTTGCCGCTCTCTCACGGGGAAAAGACCCGTGTGAGCCTGCATCGGTACGCTTCGGCGCTGTGCGGACAAACGGTGGCGAAACCTGTCGGTAAAAAGACCGTGCCGATTCTCTCATCGGTCAGCGGTGTGTATACCGATCAAACAACCTTCTCCCACCCAGTATATGGCGAGACGACTTGTCTTGTGATGGATTGCATGGATGTGCACCGTCCGCCGGCAGGGGAACGGGCAGACGTGACCGATCTGTCCGCCGAAACGATACTGGAAGCGGCGCGCACCTGTGCCGTTCGGGACGAGTTGGACGGACGGTATCTCTATGATAAATTGCAAGAATGGGCCGCCGAAGGCTGTGACGTGTTGGTGGGCGATGCGGTGGAAAATCAACCGTATGCTTGCGCCGCCTGGGCGGTGTTGAATGAAAGCGCAGAAGCGGTGTACGAAGGGCTTACCCTCGCGGCACGCGTGGTGGGCGCTTCGGAATACCATTTGGCGGTGCAACCGTTGCCTGCCGATCATCGCCGTGCGTTGCGCCAACGCCTTGGCGGTGACGAAAAACTGTTTCAGGTGCGCAGTAAATATCCGGCGGTGGATTACACCGAAAACCCTAAGGGCAAAACGGTGCGCCGCATCGGCGTGCAGGCATTGCTCGCGCTGTTGCGTGCCGCCGCGTTTGGTGAAGGACACACCTCCTGCGTGGTGACAGTAGCCGGTGAAGCGGTGGCGACACCGCGCAACCTGCGTGTGCCGTTCGGCACGCCGGCTTCGGCGTTGCTTCACTTATGCGGTCTGTCTGCCGACCCGACGGTCATCGTCTTTGGTGATTTGATGACGGGTGTGGCAGTGACCGATGAGGAAATGCCGATTTTGGCAGGGGTGACCTGTCTGCTTGCGTTGGTCGATTCGCCCCGTCCGCCGGCGGACGTGTGCGTGGGTTGCGGTCGTTGCGTGCAGGTGTGCCACGCCGGCTTGTTGCCGGAGGCGATCGTGCAACGGTTGGAAAAAGGGCAAAACGAGTACATCAAAGCGCTTCACGCCGAACAATGCGATAATTGCGGTGCGTGTTCCGCCGTGTGTCCTGCGGGGCGTGACCTCGCGATGTCCATTGCCACGGTGGCAAAGGTGATTGCCGAGGGAGGTGTTGAGCAATGACGGCTTTTCGCACAACGCCGCACCTGCGGCAAACCGAATCTGCCGCCTCCCGTTGTTGGGACATGCTCATTCCGCTGGTACCGCTCACGGTGTATTCCTGTGTGTATTACGGACTGCGTCCGCTGATTGTTATGTTGATCTCGGTCGTGTCCGCGATGGTGTTTGAGCTGCTTGGCTATGCCCTGCAAATGAAACGCGCGCCCCTCACCGACGGCACCGCCGCCGTGACGGGCGGTGTGATCGGATTGGTGATGTCCCCCATCGTGCCGTACTGGTTGCCTGTGGTGGCATGTGCGGTGGCGATTTTGGCGGCAAAACTGCCGTTTGGCGGTCGCGGACGCAACCTCTTTAACCCGGCGGCGACGGGCCTTGCCTTTATCACGGTGTGTTTCCCCAATCAGATGTTCGCCTATCCCGATCCCGAGCGTCCCATCACCGAACTTTCGCAGGTGATCCCTGCGGTGTCGCCTGCCGCGTTGATCCAAACGGGAGCAACGCCGCACATCAGTCCCATGGACATCGTGCTCAGCAATTTCCCGAGCCCGATCGGCTCGGTGATGATCATTCTGGTCGGTTGTATGTTGTATCTGTTCGTGCGGCGTGCCTCGTCGCCGAGCATTGTGTTGCCGTTTCTTGCTACCTGTGCGTTGGGTGCGGCACTGTTTCCGCGTGTGAACAGCGGTGTGGGGGCAAGCGTGCTGTTGGAACTGTGTGCCGGCTATTTGATGATCACCGCCGTGTTTTTGATCGCGGATCCCACCACCGCACCGCGCCATTGGTTAGCGCGCATCGTGTACGGCGTGGTGGCAGGCGCGCTGGTGATGGCCTTGCGCCACGTGGGCAAATTCGAAGAAGGCGCGTGCTTTGCCGTGTTGCTTTGCAACCTGTTCTCCAACATCTTGGATCGCAACTGCTGGAAACTGTGTTATCATCTGCCGCACTTGTGGCGGCGTGAAAAGGCGACCGAGGGAGGTGACACGGATGAGTGAACCGCGTGAACAAGGGCGTTTTTCCCGTTTGGCGAAGATCTTCTTTGACACCTTTCTTGTGCGTAACATCGTGCTGGTGAAACTGCTCGGTCTGTGCCCCATCGTGGTGGCGGCGGTGGATTTGAAAGCCGGTGTCACCCTTACCGCGTGTGTGGCACTCGCCTTGCTTCCCACCGCGCTGTTGATGTCCTTCGTGGGCGAAAAACTGAAACCCGTCATCCGTGTACCGCTCTATACCGTGATCGCGTTGGTGATCCTGCTCGGTGCCGGATTTGTGCTCAACACCTACATTGAGCCGGAACTTTATGCCTCGCTGTATCTGTTTTTGCCCCTGCTCGCGGTGAATTCGCTGATGACCTATCGCGTGGGCGGTTTCGCTGTGGTGAGCCGTCCGCCCGAAGCCGTGGCGGATGCACTCGGTTCGGTGTGCGGGTTCGGGGTGGTCATCTGTGTGGTGGCGGCGGTGCGTGAACTGTTGGCCAACGGCTCGATGTGGGACGTGCGGTTGCTGTCCACGCCGCCGCTCACGGCGGCATCCTCGCCGTTCTTTGCCTTTTTGATGCTCGGTATGTTGGCGGCGTTGATGCAGTTTGTGCGCGAAATGCTTCGCCGTTTTGTAGAAGGGGAGGTGTCGGTGCCGTATGAATGAGTTGTTGACTATGCTGTTCGCCACCGCGCTGTTCCAAAACGTGGTGCTCACCACCGGCTTCGGCAGTTCGCTGGCGTTGCGTGTGATCCACCGTAAAAGCGACATCTGGAAATTTGGGGGTATATTATCGTTCTTCCTCATCACCACCATGGCGATTGATTATCCGCTGGATCATTTGCTCGGATTCGGTGTGTGGGCGAAACTGTTGCGCCCCTTGGTGATGGTGGGGGTTGCCATGGCACTTTACTGCGCCGTTACCCTCATCACGGCACGCATTTCGGTGCCGTTTTATCACAAGTTGAAACCCTATCTGATCCCGGCCGTGTTCAACGATCTGACCCTCGGTCTGGCAATGGTTGCCAACCACAAGGTCACCCTCACCTTCTGGGGGACGATGGGTCTGGCGGTGGGCAGTTGCCTCGGTTTTATGCTGATGGGGTGGATCATTTTGGAAGGGCGTTTTCGCATCAATGCCCATGCCGTGCCGCGCGCCTTTCGCGGTGCGCCGGTGATCCTCATCTATCTCGGCATCGCGGCACTCGCCATGCTTGGCTTCGGCAGCAGCATTTTGCTGTGAGGGGCAGGTTTTCGGAAACGCTTCATAAAAAGAAAGTTCCCACAAGCGGCTGCTTGCGGGAACTTTTTGCGTTTGTATTCGGTTTTTATTTTGTCATAAACAGCACGCCGAGCGTTTCGGGGCCGCAATGGCAGGAGATGGTGCAACCGGCACGCGTAACGTAGATGTTTTCGAACGGGCCGCATTCCGCGACCACCTTCTTCAGCGCTTCGACGTTTTCGTCGGCGGTGCCGGAATGGGTGATGAACACCTTTTCGTAGTCGATGTTGTCATACGCCGCCAGCGTTTCGCGCACATACTGCTCGCGCACTTTGGCAAGCGGACCGCGGTATTTTTTACCCACGCCCATCGTGCCGTCGGCATTGTTCACTTCGATGCAGGGTTTGAGTTGCAACACGTTCGCGCCCATCATGGCGAGTGCCGAGCAACGGCCGCCCTTGTGCAGGAATTCCAAACGGTCCAACACAAAACTGGCATGGCAATGCGGCACCAAGGCGCGCAATTCTTCGGCAATCTGCTCGGCAGGCAAACCTGCCGCAATGCGCTTCGCCGCTTCGATCACCAGCAAGCCCGAACCGGTGGACAGGTTACACGAGTCAACAACCCACACGTTGCCCACTTCTTCTGCCGCCAATCCTGCGTTTTGGCAGGAGGAGGACAGTCCGTGTCCGAGCGAGATGTGAATCACGTCACAGCCGGTATCCACAAAACTGCGGAAGAACTCTTCATACGTGGCGATGTTGATCGCCGCGGTGCGCGGCAACTGCTTGGTCTCGCGATAAATTGCATAAATACGGTCGGGATCGATGGTGATACCGTCGAGATATTGCTCATCCCCCAACGTCACGTTAAACGGCACGGTACGAACATTGTATTTTTCCAGCAACACATCCCCCAAATCGCAGGTGCTGTCGGCGGAAAGAATGATCGGTCTGCTCATAATGGATTCACCTCAATCAAAATTCGGGAAAACCCCGTCCGAGGGTACTATACCACAAATGTTGTAAAAAAACAAGAGAGGACACTTGTTTTTTTGCAAAAATATGGTATGATAGATTAGTATAACTGTTGTTAACGGCATAATTTCGTGCAACAAAAAGGAAGGCAAGGTATGGTATGGAACGAAACAAGATCTCTTTGAAACTCTCGTTGTGGGAGATCCTGCGCATCGTCGCGATGGTGCTGTTCTTTGTGGGCATCACGGTGCTGGGGTATTGGTATTTCACCCACGACAACGCGCAGTTGGAAGTGCGTAACGAAGCGCAAAAACTGCTGTATCCGTTGGGGCTGGGTATGTTGCTCGGCGGTCTGCTCACCGCCACCTTGGCGGCGCTGGCATGGAACCACAGCGAGGAACGTCCCGTGTGGTACTATCCCGTGGTGTCGGCATTTCTCACCTTCTGCGGTCTCGGTCTGGCATACGTTCTGCTGGGCATTTGGCCGATCGCGGAAGAAACCTGTATGATCGTGGATATGCACCACCAATACGGTCCACTGCTTGCCAAACTGCGCGCCATGCTGCTTCAGGGGAACGGATTTTTCTATTCGTTTGATCTCGGTATGGGTGCGAACTTCTTACCTGCATTTGCCTATTACCTTGCCAGTCCGCTCAATGCCTTGCTTGTGTTGTTCCCCGAATCGCTGTTGCCCGAAGGCATCTTCCTCATCACCATTGTGAAGAATATGCTGATTGCGGCAAGTTTTGCGCTGTGCGTGCAATACGTTTACGGCAAACGCTCGCCCGTGGTGGTGGCGGTGTCGCTGATGTATTCCATGATGATGTACGTGTTGGCATACTCTTGGAACATCATGTGGCTGGACGGTGTGATCGCTCTGCCGCTGGTGGTGATGGGTTTTGAGCACATGATGCGTCGCGGCAAATATTTGCCCTACGTGCTGTCGCTGGCATACGCCTTGTTTGCGAACTACTACATCGGCTTTATGCTGTGTGTATTTTTAGTGCTGTATTTCTTCGCCTATCTGTTTCGCCAAAAGCGCGAAACCAAAAACAACCGCTTGGCGCTGTGGCGTTTCACGCTGGGCTCGTTGCTCGGCGGCGGTCTCGCTATGTTCTTGGTGTTGCCCACCTTCCTCGCATTGGGGCAGACCTCGGCGGCAGGCGCCCAAATGCCCGATTGGGACGTGTATTTTGAACTGTTTGACATGCTGGGTCGTCACCTCTATCGCGTGTCTCCCACCATTCGTTCCCGTTTCTTGCCCAACGTGTATTGCGGCATTGCCGCGGTGGTGTTGGTGCCGCTGTTTGCGATGAACGAGGGGATTCCCCGTCGCCGCCGCATGGTGTATATGGCGTTGCTCGCGGTGTTGGCATTCAGCCTGCCGCTCAACCAGGCAAACCTGTTGTGGCACGGCTTGCACGCCCCCAACGACCTGCCCTACCGTTTCTCCTTCCTCTATTGCTTCGTTCTCATTTTGCTCAGCTACGAAACGCTGTTGCACATTCGCACGGTGCAGCCGCGCCAAATCGTGGCCACCTTTCTCGGTGTCCTCACTTTCATTGTGTTGCAAGAGCGGTTTGGTAACAGCGAAACCTACGGGTTTCAGTCGCTGTATATCAGCTTGTTGCTCGCGGCGATTTATGCGGTGTTGTGCTTCTTGCTGTCGCAGGAAAAGGTGCGCCGCCGTGTGGGCGCGATGATGGTGCTAACCGTGGTGGCGATGGAAATGACCTTGAATGCCACCAACGTGATGAATCAGTTGGACAGCCAGGAATATTACACCAACCACGAACACTACGTGGATAACATCACCACCGCCGGCGTGCGCGAAGCGGTGGACACGATGGAACGCAAACTGGCGCAAAGCGGCGATTTGTTCTCCCGTATGGAGTTCATCCCTCGCCGCACCTGCATGGATACCGCCCTGTTCCAGTATAGCGGCATTACCTCGTTTGCATCCAGCAACTCCTATCGCACCACGCGGTTTATGGGCGCGATGGGCTATGCGGTCAACGGCGTGAACAGTTATCTCTATAAGAGTTTCGTTCCCGTGACCGACTCGTTGCTCGGCATTCGCTACGTCGCGTTGGAAGGCAACCTGTCCTCCCACACCCAGTTGAAGCAGGTGGATTATGCCTACGTGTCGAACAACAAGGGCGAAGAAAAAGCGTTTTATATTTATGAAAATACGACGGCGTTGCCGATTGCGTGGCGTGCCAATGACACGGTGAAAACCTGGGCATCGTCCTATTACAACCCCGTGGAAAGCATCAACGGGCTGTATGCCGCCATGACGGGCGACCCGTCCCCGGTGCTGGTGCCGATGCAAATTGAACCGTATAACGATATGCGCGGTGCGGTCACCGTCAACGGGACGTACGGCTTTCAGTTAAAGTCGTCCTCCTCCAAAACGGCGGAGTTCCGCGCCTACGCGGATGAAGACGGGCAGTATTTCATTTACGTGGATTGCCGCGGTGCGGATTCCATTCAGGTGACGCAGGGCGATAACAGTTGGAGTGTCACCACCTACGAACCGTATTTCATTGATGCAGGCACCCTTTCGGCAGGCGCCCCCGTTGCCGTGACGATCACGTCGGACACCTCTTGCGCCGGCAACGTGTACGTGGTGCGCATGGATGCCGCGGTGTTCAACCGCGCGATCGAGACCCTGCGCGCCGACGGGTTGCAGGTCACCGAGTACACCGATAACCGCATGGTGGGCAACGTGACAGCATCGGCTGTCGGTGCGATGGTCACCTCCATCCCCTATGATGCCGGCTGGCGCGTGAAGGTGGACGGCAAGGAAGTAGCGACCTATCCGCTGGATCAAGCGGTGCCCGATGGGGTGAAACCCGAAGACAACAAGGGCGGTGCTCTGCTCGGCTTTGACATCCCGGCAGGCGCACACGAGGTGGAACTCGTCTTTGTGCCGCACGGCTTTGTGCCGGGGGTGTTGCTCAGCCTGATTAGTCTGCTGTTGATTGTGGCGGTGGCGTTGCTCACCGGCCGCAAGGCGCATTGGGCAAAGGCGACACCCGTGGCGTGGATGGTGGATACCACCGATCTGGATGCCCTGCCGACCGCCGATGAAACGGAATCGGTACGGCTCGATGAGGAGTCGCCCCTTGCGAAAGAACCGTTGCCGGACGAAGAATCGCCCGTTGAGACAGAGCGGTTGACCGACGAGAGCGAGGAACAAAAACCTGCCCCCCAAGAAAGTGAGGAGACCGCCGAATGATTACGGTAATTATGCCGGTATATAATGAAGGCGAATTTATCTATCAAAACGTCTGCCGCGTGCGAGAGATACTCTCCGCCGCCGCGGTGGAACACCAGTTTTTGCTGGTAGACGACGGGTCAAAGGACAATTCCTTTGCCGAAATGTCCCGTCTGGCCGACGATTTCGAGGACGTATCCATCATCGGCCTGTCTCGCAACTTCGGTAAGGAGGCGGCGCTTTGTGCGGCGCTGGAAAATGCCGACGGCGATGCGGTGGTGGTGATGGATTCCGACCTGCAGCATCCGCCGAAATACATCCCCGAGATGGTGCGTTTATGGAAAGAGGAAGGCTACGACGTGGTGGAAGGGGTCAAGGAAGACCGCGGCAAGGAATCGCTCGGCAGTAAGATTGCCGCCTTACTGTTTTATCGCACCTTTGCCAAATCCACCGGCATCGACATCGGCATCGCTTCGGATTTCAAACTGCTGGATCGCTCGGTGGTGGAAGCGTGGCGCAAACTGCCCGAACGTAATACCTTCTTCCGCGGTTTGTCCGCATGGGTGGGCTTCAAACGGTATGCCCTCCCCTTCAAAGTGGCGCCCCGTGCCGGCGGCGAAACCAAATGGACGTTCAAAGGTCTGGCGCGGTTAGCGCTCAATTCCCTCACCGCTTATTCCTCTGCGCCGCTGTTTTTGGTATTCTGGCTCGGTGTGTTGATGCTGCTCGCCGCCGTGGTGCTGACGGTGGAAACCTTGGTGATGTATTTTGCACGCCACGCCGCCCCCGGCTTTTCCACCGTTATTCTGTTGCAGTTGTTCATCGGCAGTGCCACCATGATGAGCCTCAGCATAATCGGCATGTACATTGCGAAGATTTACGAGGAAGTCAAGGGACGTCCGCGCTACCTCATTCGTGCGGCGCGCGGTCGTGCGCTGACCGCCTACAATAAGGAAAAATAAGGAAGAAAGAGAACATTGTCGGAAAGAACTTTTAAAAATTTCACGAAAAGGCTTGACAGTTGCCAAAGTTCTGTGTACAATGATAGCGTCCGATCATATTAAAAAAAGGAGAAGTTACAATGAAAAAGATTTCTGTTATTGCACTGGTGTGCGCGTTGGCTATGATGCTGACGGTTCCGTTCGGCGCGTTTGCGGATGCGTCTTTCGCTTTCAATGCGAAGGATGTTTCCGGCAAAGTTGGCGATGAAGTTACTGTGGCGGTCGAATTCGCCATGGGTGAAGGCGTGTACCTGCTGAACGGCGACTTCGTGATCAGCTATCCCGCTGACAAACTGGATCTCGTGGTTCCTCCGAAGACCGGTGTGGCTGATCCGGCCAACAAGCTCTGCACTCTGACCGGCGTGTTTTTTGAAGTCAAGGCTGACGAAGACAAGGGCGAAATCAAGATTAACTTCGCGGATAGTTCTGCTGAAGCTCTGGCGAACATGACCGAGAAGGTCTTTGCCAAACTGCCCTTCGTCATCAAGGAAGGCGCTGAAGGCAAGATCGAGGTCGCGATCAACACCACCACCCTCATGAGAACTGAGGATGGCATTACCGGTATTGACGCTCTGGCCGAGGAAGGCGAAATCACCGCTACTGCTGTGATCAACGTGGAGAAGGAAGCTGTTACTACTACCACCACCAAGGCTACCACCGCTGCTCCGACCACTGCGGCTACCACCAAGGCTCCGACCGCTGCCGGCGAAGCTACTCCGTGGGCGCTGCTGGCGACCGTGACCGTTGCCGGTGCTGCTCTGGTTGTTCTGTCCACCAAGAAGAGCAAATAATTCATAGATGATTGGATTAAACGGGTAACCGTTTAAGGAAGGGCTGACCGCGAGGTCAGCCCTTTTCTTATCTTCTGTTGGGGTAGAAACCCAGAAAACGGAGGGAGGGGGTGTGTGCGGGGGCACCGTGAGGGTGCCCCTGCGCGTCGAGCGAGCGTACGCTCGCGGATAAACCCGTCCGCAGACGGACGGCAAGAAAGCGGTTTGCCGCTTTCGCAAGCCGAGGGCTGACCGCGAGGTCAGCCCTTTTCTAATGCCTTGATGTGGCAGCAACCCAAAGAAAAACGTTACACGGATTTCGCCGCAAGGCGAATATCCTGCGGACGGGCGAGGACGCCCGTCCCTACAACCGCAAACGTCTGTTTTCACATAACAAAAAGAGAGGGTGTACCGTTCATGGTACACCCTCTCTAATTTTAACCCTATGACCACTTGCCGTTTATTTCCTGCCCAACTTTGCGAAGAACCGGAAGGTCAGCGGCCACACACAACCGGCAAAGGCGGCAACGAGAAAATAGCGGATGCCGTCGGCCACGGGCGTGCCGCCGCACAGGGCAGTAAGCGGCACTTTCAGCCCCGATTTGATGGCGAGAAGCGGCAAAAGTCCCAACACCATCTTCAAAATTTGCGCCCACCACACGGCGGCGGTGTCAAAATGCAAGGCACGCTCATCCACTTCGAATGCCAGCCACAACCCAAGAAAACACCCCATCATTTTATGCGCCGTTTTCACACCGCTTTCGTAGTTGTGGGGGTCGATATCGGCAGGGAACGGAAACCACGTGACAAACGCCAAAAAGGCGACGGCAAGGAAGGCGCATGCCGCAAACAGTATGCGCATGCGGCGAGGACTTTGCAACGCGTTATTCACCAGCGGATACATCACCAGCACCAACGCGGTGCCCACCGCGAGGGATACGCCCACATCGAGCGGTGTGTGCACGCCGAGATACATCCGCGAAAGAGCGACCAGCGCACACAAAAGCAACAGCGCACCGCGCACCCACCACCGCGCGGCAAACCGCGCAATGCCGCCAAACAATCCCACTGCGGTTTGGGTGTGTCCGCTGGGGAAGGAATAGCCGGTGGCGGCTTCCTTGGCATTGCCCACCACCGTAAGTGAAGGGTCTTGCACCCACGGACGCGGAATACGAACCAGCAGCTTCAAGAATTGATTCATCACCGTGCCCAAGAACCCGACAAACAGCAAATAGTAACCTTGTCGCTTGTTGATGCACCAGAAAAACAGCAATCCTGCCACGATAAACAGCGTTTCTTCTCCGCATTGCGTCACAAGCGAAAAGAACGCATCCAAAAGCGGAGTACGCAACCCCGAAAGCCAATGCAAAAACGCCATGCGCCGGCCTCCTTTAACCCACAGTATACACCAGTATATACCACAAAGTTCCGCCGATGTCAAATGCGCGGCGTGTCGAATTTCTACTTGATATATTGGGTAGAATATGTTATAATACAGTAAATTATACTGTGTGAGTGTGCTCTTTTCGCGAAAGGCGGCGAAATGGAGCCCAAAAGGATGTGACAGGAATGGCAAAAACGAGTGCGTTGCATCGTGGCGGCGCGGTGCAAAGGACAATTCATATTGCGGTTTTGGACATTCTTTCGGTCGTGGCCTGCTGGTTTGCCGCCTTGTGGTTGCGATTTGATTTTCAGTTCAGCAACATTCCTTCGGAATACATCCACGCCTATGCCGTGGGCGTTCTTCCGTGGTGTGCGGTGGTGGTGGCGGTGTTTGCGGTCTGCCGTATGTACAGTGGTTTGCTCAGCTATGCCGGCGCAGACGATCTGTTGCGTGTGCTGGGTGCCTATGCCATCTTGACGGTCGTGGGGTATTTTTTTGTTCGCGTGACGGACGTTGTGTTGCCCTACGCGTGTTACATAATCGGGTTGATGCTCAACTTCCTCCTGACCCTCGCCATTCGCTTTGCCTACCGTTTGGTGCGCAGTATGCGCATGTGGGTGCAGAATTGGAATGTGGATAAAAACTGTGAAAACGTGATGCTGATCGGCGCAGGTGAGGCAGGACGTATGCTTGCCGCCGAATTTTTGAACAGCCGCCATTTGCACGATACGGTGGTGTGTGCCATCGACGATAACCTTGCCAAACGCGGCAAACGACTGTGCGGTGTTCCGATCGTGGGCGACCGTCATTGCATTCCCGAAGCGGTGAAGGAATATAATGTGGATAAGATCGTGTTTGCCATCCCCACCGCCCCCCCGCAAGAGCGCAAAGAGATCTTGGATATTTGCGCCACCACGGGTTGTCCCGTGCAAACCGTGCCCGGCATTTATCAACTGGCAGGCGGCGATGTCAGCGTCAGCCAACTGCGTGACGTGGATATGGTGGAATTGTTGGGGCGCGATCCGATCCGCGGCAACGAGGAAGAAATACGGGGGTACATTAGGGGAAAGGTCGTTATGGTCACGGGCGGCGGCGGATCCATCGGCAGCGAACTGTGCCGACAGATCGCGGCGGCGGACCCGAAGCAACTGATTGTTTTCGATATTTACGAAAACAGCGCCTATGAACTCCAATTGGAATTGCAACGGAACTATCCCACATTGGATCTGGTGGCGCTGATCGGTTCGGTGCGCAACACGGCGCGTGTTAACGCGGTGATGGACACATACAGGCCCGACATCGTGTTTCACGCGGCAGCGCACAAGCACGTGCCGTTGATGGAGCAAAGCCCGAACGAAGCCATTAAAAACAACGTGTTCGGAACGTATAAACTGGCGAAGGCGGCGGACGCACACGGGGTGAAACGCTTTGTGCTCATCTCCACCGATAAAGCGGTGAACCCCACCAACATTATGGGCGCATCCAAACGGCTGTGCGAAATGGTGGTGCAGATGATGAACCGCGAAAGCGCCACAGAGTTTGCCGCCGTGCGGTTCGGCAACGTGCTGGGCAGTAACGGCAGTGTGATTCCGCTGTTCAAAAAGCAAATTACGGCAGGCGGCCCCGTCACCGTTACCCACCCCGACATCGTGCGGTATTTTATGACCATCCCTGAAGCGGTATCGTTGGTGTTGCAAGCGGGACATTATGCGCGCGGCGGCGAGATCTTTGTGCTGGATATGGGCGAACCCGTGAAGATTGATACAATGGCGCGTAACTTGATCCGCTTGTCGGGATATGAACCGGATGTGGATATTCGCGTGGAATACACGGGTCTGCGCCCCGGAGAAAAGTTATATGAAGAGATATTGATGACGGAAGAGGGGCTGAAAAGCACCGCCAACCGCCTCATACACATTGGACACCCCATTGAGATGGATGACGAACAATTCAAAGCGCAGTTGGACGAGTTGGAACAAGCGTGTTTGCAAGAAAGCAGCGATGTGAAACGGTTGGTGGCACAGATGGTGCCCACCTACACACCCGACACCACCGATTGATGCAGTTGATTATGGAAAGGAACTGTTGCCGAATGATGACGATTTCGTTTTCGCCGCCCGACATTACCGAAGCGGAGATCAACGAGGTAGCCGACGCACTGCGTTCGGGCTGGATCACCACGGGTCCCAAGACCAAAGAGTTGGAACGCTTGGTGGCAGAGATGTGCGGCACGGCGCGTGCGGTGTGCCTGAACTCGCAAACCGCGTGTGCGGAACTGGTGCTCCGTTTGCTTGGCATCGGCGAAGGGGACGAGGTGATCGTGCCTGCCTACACCTACACCGCCTCGGCATCGGTCGTGTGCCACGTGGGCGCACGTGTGGTGCTGGTGGATACCCAAAAGGATTCGCTCGAGATGGATTACGATGCGGTGGCGGCGGCGGTGAACGAGCGCACCAAAGCCATCATTGCGGTGGATATCGGCGGTGTGCCGTGCGATTACGACCGCTTGTATACCATTGCGGAGCAGAAGAAAGCGCTGTTCACCCCCAACGGACGTATGCAGGAAGCGTTGGGTCGCTTGGCGGTGATGGCGGATACCGCCCATTCGCTGGGAGCCACCCGTCACGGGGTGCCCACCGGTCGCTTAGCGGATTTCTCTTCTTTCTCCTTCCATGCGGTGAAAAACCTCACCACGGCGGAGGGCGGTGCGCTCACGTGGCGTCCTGTTCCCGGTGTGTCAGATGAGGAGATTTATCACCAGATGCAACTGTTTTCCCTGCACGGGCAGTCGAAAGATGCGTTGGCAAAAACCCAGCTTGGTGCGTGGGAATACGACATTGTGGGCACGTGGTACAAGTGCAACATGACCGACGTGGCGGCAGCCATCGGCTTGGGGCAGATCCGCCGCTATCCGGCGATGTTGGCGCGTCGCCGTGCCATTGTGGAAGCCTACGATGCGGCGTTCGT